>DATNBJ010000193.1:0-15282 GCA_035572055.1 Thermoleophilaceae bacterium
GCGGGCACGTGGCGCTCGACGACCACGAAGCCCACGAGGAACACGACCGCGGCGACCAGCAGGCCGATGATGCGGGTGGAGCCCCAGCCCCAGGCGTTGCTCTCGACCAGCGCGAGGATCAGCGCGGTGAGGCCGACGGACAGCGTGAAGATGCCGGGGATGTCGACGCGCCGGTCGATCGTCGTGTCGCGCGACTCGTGCGCCGCGAACAGCGTGACCGCCACGGCACCGACCGCCACCGGCACGTTGAGGAAGAAGATGGCCCGCCAGGACACGTACTGGGTCAGCGCGCCGCCGACCACGGGGCCGAGCGCCAGCGCCAGGGCCGACACGCCCGCCCAGGTCCCGATCGCCTTTCCGCGCTCGGCCGGCGGGAACTCGTTCGAGATGATCGAGAGGGTGCCGGGCATCATGAACGCGGCGCCGACGCCCTGGATCGCGCGTCCGGCCACCAGCCAGGCGTCGCTGGGAGCGAGCCCGATGGCGGCGCTCGACGCGGCGAACACCACGACGCCGAAGAGGAACATGCGGCGGCGCCCGAAGATGTCGCCCAGGCGGCCGCCGGTGACGAGGAGCACCGCGAAGCTCAGCGTGTACGCGTTCACGGTCCACTCGAGACCGCTCAGCGACGCGTGGAGGTTGCGCTGAATGGACGGCAGCGCGACGTTCACCACCGTGTTGTCAAGCATGATCATGAACAGCGCGAAGCACATCGCTCCGAGCGTCCACCACTTGCGGTTGTCCTCTGTGAGGCGGAGGCGTTCAGGCATTACTTGGACTCCTTGAGGGCCAGCGAAAGTTCGTCGCGTAGGTAGAGCACCTCCAGTGCGTCGCCGAGCTTCTTGCGCTCGCGCGGGCTGAGCGTCT
This sequence comes from Thermoleophilaceae bacterium, assembly GCA_035572055.1. GTDB lineage: Bacteria > Actinomycetota > Thermoleophilia > Solirubrobacterales > Thermoleophilaceae > JAICJR01. Next base: position 868 of record DATNBJ010000193.1, read on the forward strand.
CCACGAACTTGCCGAGCTCCGCGAAGCGCACGTCGATTAGACGGGCGATGAGCGCTTCGGCGTCGGCTGTGAGGCGCACGCGCTTCATGCGCCGGTCCTCGACGTCCTCGGTGCGGGTCACGAGACCGCGCTGCACGAGGCCGTCCACCGCACGGCTTACCGCGGGGAGAGAGAGGCCGAGCAGGTCGCCGAGCTGCTTCAGTGAGAGCTCAGGCGCGTGGACGGTGGAGAGGCTCTGAAGGGCCTTGATCTGCGAGAAGGAGAGATCGAGCTCGTCGATCGCCTCGAGAAAGCCGCCCTGGGGGGCACAGTGCTTGAAGATGTAGTGGAGGAAGCCGTTGAGCCGCTCGACCATGAGCGCGTCGCCGGCGGGGACAGCTTGCTTCTGCGCAGTGGATGCTTGCATGCATGCAAGTATTGCAGGCAAGCATTGGTTGCGTCAACCCGTTCAGAGTGGGCAGTGAGCAGGGCGCCGGCTTCGCCGGCTGCAGTGAGCAGGGCTTGGGCCCCGGCCCTGCTCACTGCTCACTGCTCACTGCTCACTGCTCACTGGTCCTACGGCAGTCCGACTTGATCGTTCGACGAAGGACGCGGCTTTCCGATCGTCAGATGCGCCGGCGCTATCTCCTTCGTCACCGCCTCCTCGGAACCGGCCTTCACCGTGTAGGTGCCCGGCTGGAGCGTCTGCTGGATCTCGCCTGTGTCGAGCGGGTTGATCGGGCCCACGCGGACTGGGGCGATGTTCGGGCCGTCGAGGGTGAGCGTGTGCGAGCTGTTGGTCTGGTTCGAGACCAGGATCACGACAGGGCCCGCGCCGATGCGCGACGGCGACACCGTGACCTTGCTGCTCGTGATCACCCCGTTGAGCTGCACGGGCACGGGCGGACGCGGCTTGTCCTGGAAGTCGCTACCACCGCCGCAGCCAACGCCGACGAGCCCCGCGACAGGCAGGCTCAGCAGGAGTGCGGCGACACGGATCCGTCCCAACCCAACCCCCTCATCCCTCTCCGCGCGGAACCCTATCCGAACCAGACGGACTCGCGCGATGCCAGAAGCCGGTCGACCTCGGTCTGGATGCGGACCCGCACCTGCTCGGCGAGCGACTGCACCAGCTCGAGGTCGTCGGCGTCCTCCGGGCAGTAGCCGTCGAACGACACCGGCTCGAGGAAGCGGATCTTGAACTTCGCGGGCAGGTACATCATCCCGGCGAGGGGACCGAACTGAGGGAACGCGTGGTTGATCGGGAAGTAGATGAGCCCGGTCAGGCGCTGGAGCAGCGGCACGTGGGCGAAGATCGGCATGGCCTCCTCCGCGCCGATCAGCGCGATCGGAACGATCGGCACGCCCGCGCGCAGCGCGGTCTTGATGAACCCGCCGCGGCCGAAGCGCCGCAGCCGGTAGCGCTGCCAGTAGAGCTTGCGCGATCCCTTCTGCCCCTCGGGGAAGACGATCGCCAGGCGGCCCTCGTCGCGCAGCAGCCGCTCAGCGTTCGCCGGATGGGCCGCGACCAGCCCGAGCTTGTTGGTGAGCATCCCGACGCCCGGATAGCCCTTGAACCAGTGCTCGCCCAGCATGTAGAGGGGCCGCGGGTGCGGGTGCTCGTTGCGGATCGCCTGCATGATCATCGGGGCATCCGGCGGCAGCGCGCCGGAGTGGTTGGACACCAGTAACGCGCCCCCATCGGCGGGCACGTTCTCCACGCCCTCCTGCTCGACCCGGAACCAGTAGCGGTAATAGAAGTTGAGCACCGGCTCCATCAGCGAGAAGACGCGCTCCGAGCGGCCCCAGTCGTCCAGCTCGCGGCCCGGCTCGGGAGCCGGGATCAGCTCGCGCAGGGTGCGCAGGTCGGGCGCGTCGGCGGGCGCCGTGCGGGCGGACTCGTCCGACAACATCTCGTAGAGGTCCGGGTTCGGCCGGAATCCGGGCGGGCGCGAGCGCGGCTCCTCGGCACCGGCATCGAACTCCAGCGGCCCGCCGAGCAGCGGGCTGTCGGGCCTCAGTCGCCCACGACCAGCTGGCGCTCGCCGTCGAGCTCCCGGAGTCTCCTCTGAAGACGGTCCCATGACTGCCCCTCCGCGTCCTCGTACTCCTGTCCGACTAGATCCCGAAGGGTCTCGTTGTACGCCGCCCAGGCCTGCTTCCTGCGGATGTCAATCTCGGCGAGCTTCCTCGTTGCCTGTTCCTGAGTAAAGGCGGTCACGGGGGCCTCCCGGTGCTCGACTCGTTGGACCTGGGGCCATAGTACCCCGGAAACGGGTCGTTCAGGCGAAGCGGAAAGCTAGGCCCGCGTGAAGGGAAGCTCGATAACTGCGGCTTCTATGGAGTCCGGTCCGACCGTCACGGAGTCGCCCGGAGACGCCTCGCGGCGTACCAGCGCGAGCGCGATCGGGCCGTGGGCGGGCGACACGCAGGTGGATCCGATCGTGCCCACCTCGCGCTCGCCGAACACGATCTGAGCGCCCCGTTCGACGGGCGCCGTGAGCTGCAGTCCGCGCAGAGAGCGGTTCGGCTTGCCCCTGTAATGAAGGCGCGCGACGGTCTCCTGACCGACGTAGCAGCCCTTCGTGAAGCTCACCGCGCGCTCGTTGATGCCGGCCTCCTGCGGGATCGTGCTGGAGGTCATGTCGAAGCCGTGGCGGGGCCGGCCCGACTCGATCCGCAGGCACTCAGCGGCCTCCTCGGACACGGGCTCGACGCCGAGCGCCTCGCGGACGGCGTCAGCGTCGGCGGCGTCGCAGATCACATCGACGCCGAGGTCGGTGGCCACGTAGATGCCGTGCTGGCCCTCCACGAACGAGTGCTCCTCCTCGGTGGGGGCGGCGTCGAGCGGCTCGCGCGCATCCGGTCCGATGAGCGAGAGGATCGCGCGCTCGGCGCTCACGTCGACGCTCTTCACGTCACGGCCGAGGCTGTACGTGCGCACGTTCTTGAGCAGCGCGGGCAGTCCCACCTCCTCGCAGTCGATCCACACCGAGTCGGCCAGGCGCAGCACGCGCATGTCGGCCAGGAGCTTGGCCTTGTGATCGAGCAGCGCTGCGTAGCAGCCTCTCCCCGGCTCGAGCGCCTCGACGTCATTGGTCACCTGCCCCTGCAGGAACTCCAACGTCTCCGCGCCGGTGAGCTCGAGCTTGCCGCGCTGCGAACGATCCACCAACCCGACCGTCTCCCGGAGACGTTCGTATTCGGTCGTCGCGATCACGGTTCGATTGTAGGAACGGGTCGCCCCGATACAGTTCGCGACCGTGGCGCTGGCAGAAGACTTTCAGGCGGCGCTCGACACGCTGCCGCCCGACTGGACCCAGTTCAACCTGGACCTGCGGATCTTCGACGAGGACCGCTACATCGAGGCGGCGACCCTGCTCGTGCAGATCAACGCGCAGCCGTACTCGAGGAACGACTGGCACTGGCGGATCCGCGTGGCGCACGAGTTCGGCCACGCCGCGGCGGCCGAGACGGTGCGCGGAACGCTGGCGCTGCTCGACCGGGAGGGCATCGATGGCGAGCTCCGCGCGCGCGACGCGCGCGCGGGCCGGGTGGAGGTCGTGCAGATGTGGGGCCGGCCCGAGTCGGTCCGGCGCGAGTTCGCGCGGCGGCGCAACCAGTAGTGGCCAGGATCGCGCTGCTGTCGTCAGACCTGCTGTTCGGCTCGAAGGTTCAGGGCGGGCTCCAGGCCGCCGGGCATGAGGTGACGATGGCTCGCGGGGCCGACCCGGAGGCGGATCTGCTCGTGGTGGATCTGGTGACCTCCTCCTACGACGACGACGAGCTCACGTCGCTTGGATCTGCCGGCGTCGTGCTCGGCTTCTACGCGCACACCGATCAGGAGATCCGGCGGCGTGCCGAGGCGGCGGGCTTCGACCTCGTGGTGCCGCGATCGCGGATGATGCGCGAGATGGCCTCGCTCGTGGATCGGCTGGTGCCGGCGTGAGCGAGCGCTGCGCCGTGGTGACCGGCGCCTCCAGCGGGATCGGCCAGTACACCGCGCGGCGGCTGGCGCGCGACGGCTGGAAGCAGCTCCTGATCGCTCGCCGCGAGGACCGGCTGCAGGCACTGGCGTCAGAGCTGGGCGATGGCGCGCATTGTCTCGCGCTCGACCTGACCGACTCCGACGCCCCGGCGCAGGTGCGCTTTCGCGTGGACGAGCTGTGGGGCAGGCTCGACCTGCTCGTGAACAACGCCGGCGCCGCCTGGCGGGGCGCGTTCGGCGACGTGGGCTACGAGAACGTGCGCAAGACGATGGAGCTGAACTTCGACGCGGTCGTGCGGCTCACGGAGGCGCTGCTCCCGGTGCTGCGCGAGTCGGCGCCCAGCTCGCTGGTGAACGTGTCGTCGATCTCGGGCAGGATCGGACGGGCGAAGTCGAGCGCGTACACGGCTTCGAAGTTCGCGTTGGCCGGCTGGACCGAGGCGTTGCGCATGGAGGAGAAGCGCAACGGCGTCCATGTCGGGCTGGTGCTGCCGGGCTTCATCGCCACCGAGGGGATCCCACAGACCGAGCTGGTCGGCAGTGCCAAGACCCGCTGGCTGGTCTCGACCCCCGACAAGGTGGCCGACGCGATCGTCCGGGCGGGCCCGGGCGGCCGTGCCGAGGTGGCGGTGCCGCGGCCGTGGGGTGCGGTCCCGCGGCTGCGCTACGCGGCTCCGGGCCTCGTGCGGCGCTTCACCGGCTAGAACCCCTAGGGGCAATTCCCAATTGTCGGAGTCGCCGTCGAGGACGACCCTGTTCATGCACACCCAAGACATGGAGCATGGACATGGCTGACGACGACCAGACCAGAGACCTTCCCCTCGAGGAGCCGGAGGGTGAGTCCGGGGGAGGCGGGCCGGGCGAACCGGCGCCGCAGACTCCCGAGGGCGAGCCCACACATGAGCTCCCGCCCGCCGCCGAAGAGCCGACCCGTGAGCAGCCGGCCCCCGCGGCTGCTCCGGGTCCGCGGCGGCTCAAGCGCAGCCGTGACGACCGGCTGATCGCCGGCGTCTGCGGCGGACTCGGCAAGTACTTCGGCATCGACCCGGTGATCTTCCGGGTGGCCGCCGTGGCCCTGGTGTTCCTCGGCGGCGCCGGCGCCCTGCTCTATCTGGCCGCGATCCTGCTCGTGCCCGACGAGGGCAGCGACCAGGAGTCCGGCCGCAGCCTGAGCCAGCGCGGGCTCGCGATCACGGGCGTGGTTCTGCTCGTGGTGGCCGCCGGGGCGATCTTCTCTCACGGACCGTTCCACTTCTGGCCCGCCTGGCCGTTGGGCTTCCTTCTGCTGTTTGGACTCGCGATCTGGTGGCTGGCCACCGCAGAGCGCCCGAGCGGTGGCACGACCGGTGGCGACGCCCCGCGCAAGACCGGTCAGCGGCTGCTGCTCGGGCTGCTCGTGCTCGTGGGCAGCGCCGCATTTGCCATCGGCGGCGCGATCGTCGCGGGTGCGTGGAGCACCACCGCGGCCGGCATCGCCGTCCTCAGCGTCGCTGTGATGGTGGGGCTGGGCGCGTTCGCCGGCTTCGGCCGTTGGCTGATACTGCCCGCCCTGGCCTTCGCGATTCCGGTGGGCGTCGTGTCCGCCGCGGGCATCGACCTCCACGGTGGCGCGGGCAACCGCGAGTACAACCCGGTCTCGACACAGCAGTTGCGACCCAGCTACAGGGTGGGCGCCGGGCGGCTGATGGTGGACGTCAGCAACGCGAACCTCACCCCGGGCGACCACCCGCTGAAGCTGCGCGTGGGCCTCGGAGAGGCGGTGCTCGTGGTGCCCAGCAACGTCTGCGTGGCCACGAAGGCTCACGCCGGAGTGGGCAACGTGGAGCGGTTCGGCGAGTCGCACGGTGGCGTGGACGTCGATTTCGACGACCAGCCCCCGACCGCGGGCACGAACCCACGGATCCTGCTCGACGCGGACGTGGGCATGGGCCAGGTGCTGATCACGCACTACCGCGAGGATGCCTTCGATCATCACCGGGGCTTCGGTGGCTTCCACAAGGAAGACCAGTTCGGTCCCCAGGCGAATACCGGATGCGAGGTGAGGTGATGCCACGTGCTCGCTTAGACATCGCCTCGATCGTCGCCGCGGTTGGCGTGGCCGTTCTCGGACTGCTCGTGGTCCTCGACGGCCAGGACGTGCTCAGCCTGCATTTCGCGGTGCTGGCGCCACTCATCTGCGCGACGGTCGGGGCGACGCTGCTGGCGATGGGCCTGACCCGTCGCGACTGATCGGCCAATATGGCTCTGATGGAGTCGGCTGCATCACCGCGGCGGGCCCTTCGCCGGGACCCGGACCGGCGCATGATCGCCGGGGTCTGCGCCGGTATCGCGGGCTACTTCGGAGTCGATCCGCTGCTCGTGCGGATCGGCTTCGTGATTGCCGCGGCGGCCGGCGGCTTCGGGATCCTGGCCTACGTGGCCTGCATGGTGCTGATGCCGGCCGAGGCGGGCAGCGGCACGATCCGCCCGCGGCGGGCAGGCCGCGCGGCGATCGAGGTCGGAGTGGGGGCGGGGCTGCTGCTCTTGAGCCTGCTGCTGACGCTGCGCGCGCTCGGCTTCTGGTTCTTCTCGGACGCGGTGGTCTGGCCGCTCGTGCTTGTGGCGGCGGGCGGCGCGCTGATCTGGCGCCAGTCGGCCGCCGCGGTGGGCGAGTCGTCGGAGACCGCCGAGGTGAGCCGGGAGGAGCCCGCCGCCGGCGGCGGCGCGAAGGAGCCGCGCCGCACGCTGATCTCACGCACCGGGCTGGGCGTGGCGCTCGTGATCGCGGCGGGCATCGTCTTTCTCCAGGCCACCGGATCGCTCAGCGCCGCGCGCAACGTGCTGCTGGCCGTGCTTGTGGTGGCGGTTGGTCTCGGGGTGATCTTCGCGCCGTGGATCGCGCGGCTGGTGCGGTCGCTGTCGGCGGAGCGCAGCGAGCGGATCCGCTCCCAGGAGCGCGCCGAGATGGCGGCGCATCTCCATGACTCGGTGCTCCAGACCCTCGCGCTGATGCAGAAGCGCGCCGACGATCCGCGCGAGGTGGCCGCCCTGGCCCGGCGGCAGGAGCGAGAGCTGCGGTCGTGGCTGTCGGGCCGCGAGTCCGGCGCGTCAGGGCTGGGTGCGGCGCTCGAGGCGGCGGCCGACGAGATCGAGCAGGCCCACGGCGTGCCGATCGAGGTGGTGACGGTGGGCGAGGTGCCGCTCGACCAGTCCGTGGAGGCGCTCGTGGCCGCCACTCGCGAGGCGATGCTCAATGCCGTGAAGTTCGGCGGCGGCTCCCCCGTCGACGTCTACGCGGAGGCCACGCCCGAGCGGCTCGAGGTGTTCGTCCGCGACCGCGGCCCGGGGTTCGATCCCGCCGCGGTTTCCCCCGACCGCCGCGGCGTGCGCGAGTCGATCATCGGCCGCATGGAGCGCCACGGCGGCCACGCGGCGGTGCGTGCGGCCGAGGGTGGCGGCACCGAGGTGGAGCTGAGGCTCGAGCGATGAAGCCGCGCATCGTGATCGTCGACGACCACCAGATCTTCCGCGCGGGCGTGCGCGCCGAGCTCGAGGAGCGCGTGGACATCGTGGGCGACGCCGCCACGGTGGACGAGGCCGTTGCCGCGATCCTCGAGGCCTCTCCTGACGTGGTCCTGCTCGACGTGCACATGCCGGACGGCGGCGGGGTGGAGGTGATCAGGCGCGTGGGGCAGGAGCGGCCGGACACGCGCTTCCTCGCGCTGTCGGTGTCGGACGCCGCCGAGGACGTGATCGCCGTGATCCGCGCCGGCGCCCGCGGCTACGTGACGAAGACGATCTCGAGCGAGGACCTGGCCGACGCGGTGCGGCGCGTGAACGAGGGCGACGCCGTGTTCTCGCCGCGGCTTGCCGGCTTCGTGCTCGACGCATTTCGAGACCCGGGAGCCGAGACCCGGGACTCGGGACCCGACGCGTCGCTCGACCAGCTCACCCCGCGCGAGCGCGAGGTGCTTCAGCACATCGCCCGCGGCTACATGTACAAGGAGATCGCGCGGCGGCTGTCGATCTCGACGAAGACCGTGGAGGCGCACGTGTCGGCCGTGCTGCGGAAGTTGCAGCTCTCGAGCCGCCACGAGCTGTCGCGCTGGGCGGCCGAGCGTCGCCTGCTCTAGCGGCGGCGATGCCTACACTGCCGTGACCGATGCGGCGGGTCACCTTCTCGCGCAACTTCACGGTCTCGCTGTCGCGCACGTGCCAGTGCTACTGCAAGTACTGCGCGTTCGCGACGCATCAGGCGCACCTCTACGCGCCTGACGAGGTCGAACGCCTGCTCGACGACGCCGCCCGGCGCGGCGTGAAGGAGCTGCTCGTGCTCACGGGCGAGAAGCCCGAGGTGAACGCGGAGGTGGCCGCGCGGCTCGCCGAGTACGGGCACCACGACTTCACCTCCTACGTGGCGTGGACCTGCGAGCGCGCTCTCGAGCGCGGCATGCTGCCGCACACGAACATCGGCGCCGCCTCGCGGGAGGATCTTGCGCGGCTGCGCGAGGTGACCGCCTCGCAGGGGCTGATGCTCGAGTCGATCGTGCCGGACCTGGTGGTGCACCAGGGGTCGCCGACGAAGCACCCCGAGGTGCGGCTGGAAACGATCCGCGCCGCCGGTGAGCTCCGGATCCCGTTCACGAGCGGCATCCTGGTCGGAATCGGGGAGCGGCCCGAGGACCGGATCGCGTCGCTGGAAGCCCTGGCCGAAGTGCAAAGCGAATACGGCCACATCCAAGAGGTGATCCTCCAGAACTTCGTGCCACACCCCCGGTACTACGGGGCGGAGCCGGCTGAGATAGCCGACCGAACGCAGTCGGGCGAAGCTCCCACACCCCACACCCCACACCCCACACCAGCGTGGGCTTCGCCGATCTCGCTCGACGACATGTGCCAGCTCGTCCGTGCAGCCCAGGAAATCCTCCCCGGCGTCGGCATCCAGATCCCGCCCAATCTCTCCGACTGGTGGCTGCCGCTGATCGAAGAGGGCGCCACCGATCTCGGCGGGCTGTCGGCCAACGGCGACCACATCTCGCCGGAGCACCCGTTCCCGTCCGTCCACCGCATGCGCAAGGAGCTCGCGCCGCGCGGCTACGCGCTCACCGAGCGGCTCTGCGTCTACCCGCAGTACATGGATCCCGAGTGGCTCGAGCAGGGCGTGCTCGACGTGATCAAGCTCAAGTACTGGAGCTTCATCCCGAGGCGCGGCAGCGGCCGCCGCGAGGAGCGGGTGATCAAGACCGACCTCGTGCCGGCGGCGATCGAGAAGGGCCGCGAGGGGATCGCGCTGAGCCCCGACGAGCTCACGGCGATGTTCGCCGAGACGCGGCCCGAGGCGATCGCGGAGATGCGCGAGGCGGCTGACGAGCTGCGCGAGGAGCTGGCCGGCGATCTCGTGACGTTCGTGGTGAACCGCAACATCAACGTGTCGAACGTCTGCATCGTCGGCTGCGCGTTCTGCGGCTTCGGCCAGGGCAAGCGCTCCCCCGACGCCTACGAGCACTCGCGCGAGGAGTTCATCAGCCGCGTGGAGCAGGCCGTGGCCTACGGCGCCACCGAGATCTGCATGCAGTCGGGCATCCATCCCGACTGGCAGCTCGAGGACTACGAGAGCTGGCTGCGCCTCGCGAAGGAGGTGGCGCCCCACATCCACATGCACGCGTACTCGCCGATGGAGATCGCGCACATGTGCGACCAGTCGAAGCTGCCGCCGCGCGAGGTGTTCGAGCGCCTCCGCGAGGCCGGGCTCGGTTCCACGCCGGGCACGGCCGCCGAGGTGCTGCACGACGGCGTCCGTGAGCGCATCTCGCCGAACAAGCTGCCGGTGGCGCGCTGGGTGGAGATCATCGAGGCCTCGCACGCCTGCGGCATCCGCTCGACGGTCACCGTGATGTTCGGCCACGTGGAGGAGCCGTGGGAGCTGGCCGAGCACATGCGCGTGGTCCGCGAGCTGCAGGAGCGGACCGAGGGCTTCACCGAGTTCGTGCCGCTCTCGTTCATCCCCTTCCACACGCTGCTCGGCCGCACGCACGGGATCGAGGAGATCTCGCGCGAGGACAACCTCAAGCACACCGCGGTGTTCCGCCTGGCGCTCGGCAAGACGATCACGAACCTCCAGGCCTCCTGGGTGAAGATGGGACTCGACGCGGCCACCGAGGCGCTGAGCTGGGGCGTGAACGACCTCGGCGGCACCCTCATGGAGGAGTCGATCAGCCGCATGGCGGGCTCGTATCACGGGACGCTTCTCGAGCCCGAGCAGCTCGTCGCGGCGGCGCATGCAGCGGGTCGCCCGGCGGCCCAGCGGGACACCCTTTATGCCGTTCTGGAGCGCTATCCGGTGGGCGCTCGGGCCGCCTAAGGGGTCTTACCCGCGAAGTAAGGGGTTGCGGGCGAAAACTCGCTCCATCTGCCCGATGTCAGAGGCGCTGTCGCAGTTCAGGATGAACAGCGTGTTCAGTGACATCAATCGACATCTAGTTGAGGCGAACCTTGCCGACTTCCGCGACGCAGGCACCGGACATCGGATCTCAGCGCAATACTGGGACCGTGGCCACTCGGATGACAAGCGCTCGCGTGGTCGGGAGAGGGACCGAGCTGGCCGAGCTCGAGGCCGCTTTGGCCGACTCCGCGGCCGGCAAGCCGTCCATAGTCTTCGTAGCTGGTGAGTCAGGCGTCGGAAAGACGCGTCTGCTTGCCGAGTTCGAACGACGTGCGCGAGCTTCCTCCCCACCCGCGCGTGTCATAGGCGGCGACTGCGTCGAGCTTGGCGAGGGCGAGCTTCCCTACGCGCCGCTGGTAGCGGCGCTTCGCCCGCTGGCACGGGAGCAGGACCCCGTAGTGGCCGCTCTCCCCGAGGCCACTCGGGGCGAGCTCGGGGCGTTGGTCCCCGGGCTCGCCCCAGCCAGATCCGAGCCGCAGGTCCGCGAGCGCGACGACGCTGCTCAGGCGCGGCTGTTCGAGGCGCTCCTCACGCTGTTCGACGCGCTGGGCAGCGAGGGCACGCTGCTGTTGTCGATCGAGGACATCCACTGGGCCGACCGCTCCACCCGCGCGTTCCTCTCGTTCCTCGCGCGCAGCCTCTGCGGCGAGCACGTGCTCGTGGTCTGCAGCTACCGCCCCGATGAGCTGCACCGCCGGCACCCGCTGCGGCCACTGCTCGCGGAGCTCGAGCGCAATTCGGCGGCCCGCAGGATCGAGCTGCCGACGCTCAGCCGGGACGAGCTGCGGGAGCAACTCGCCGACATCCTCGGAGCGGCGCCCGACGCCGACCTGGTGGAGCGCATGTGGGCCCGCAGCGAGGGCAACCCGCTGTTCACCGAGGAGCTGCTGGCGGCCGGCCTGGACGGCCGCGGCACGCTGCCGCCGACCCTGCGTGACGCGCTGATGGTCCGCATCGAGCGGCTCAGCGAGGAGGCGCAGGAGCTGCTGCGCGTGCTTGCCGCGGGCCGCCGGCTCGACGAGTCGCTGCTCGCCGACGCGAGCGGCATGGAGCAGGGAGCTTTGCGCGCGGCGCTCCGCGAGGTCGTGGCCAGCCACATCGTGGCCGCGGGCGACGACGGCTTCTACCGCTTCCGCCACGCGCTGCTGCGCGAGGTGGTTCACGACGATCTGCTGCCAGGCGAGCACGCTGAGCTCCACCTGGCGCTGGCGAAGGCGCTCGAGCGCCGCGTGCAGGATCAGGGCAGCGGTGTGTTCATCACGGCCGGCATCGCGCACCACTACTTCGCGGCGGGCGAGCAGGCCGCCGCGCTCGCCGCATCGGTGGAGGCCGCCGACGCCGCCGAGAACGTGCATGCCCACGGCGAGGCCGCCGCGCTGCTCGAGCGCGCGCTCGAGCTCTGGGACCGAGTGCCGAACGCCGAGGAGCTTGCCGGCAGGGACCGGGTCGGCCTGCTCTGGTGGGCGGCCACCGACCACCGCGCCGACGGCGACTTCGCGCGCGCGGAGACGCTGGCGCGCCGTGCGCTCGACGGGGTCGACGAGAACGAGGACCCCTATCGCGCCGCGGGGATCATGGAGCTGATCGCCCGCGCGGAGTGGTCCCTGATCCGCTCCGCCGACGCGATCGAGACCGCGCTGCAGGCGCTGGCGCTACTGCCCGCCGGCGACAAGAGCCGCGAGCGCGCGCGGCTGCTCAGCTTCCTGGCGAAGTGCCGCATGCTCCAGGGCCGCTACAAGGAGACGCTCGAGCTCGCCGAGGAGGCGATCGAGGCCGCCGAGGGCGCCCCCGATCCGCTGGCGGAGAGCCGGGCGCGCAACGCGCGCGGGATCGCGCTCGCGTCGCTCGGCGACGTGGACGCCGGTACGGCCGAGCTGCGCCGCGCGGTGGAAATCGCGCTCGAGCGCGAGTACATCGGCGAGCTTCACAGCGCCTACGCCAACCTCGCGGACGCCCTCCACCTGGCCGCGCGCACGCGCGAGGGCTTCGCGGTGCTCACCGAGGGGCAGGCCACGCTCACCAGGATCTCCCAGCCCGTCCCCTGGCTCAACCTGATGATGGGCGAGTTCCAGTGGGCCCTCGGCAACTGGCGCGCCGCCGAGGCGGTGATGCCGGCCAGCGAGCGCCGCCAGGGCGGCACACGCGAGCTCTTCTACCTGATCCTTCGGGCCACGATGGACCTCGCCTACGCGGACGAGGCCGGCGCCCGCCAGCGGCTGGCGCGGGCGGAGCCGATCGTGGCCGAGTCCACCGAGCCGCAGTACATCAGCCCCTGGGGAGTCCTCATGGCCGAGCTGTACCTGCGCGAGGGCGACGTCGACTCCGCGCGCGAGGTCGTGGAGCGCTCCCTCGACCGAATCGAGTTCTGCACCGAGGACCTGAGCCGCATCGTGCGGCTGGCCGCGGTCGGCGTGGCCGTTGAGGCCGAGGCGGCCGAGCGCTGCCGCGACCTCGGCGAGGATCCGTCTCGCGCGCTGCTCAACGCCGAGATGATGCTCGCCCGCGTGCAGGCGGCGTCGGCGGAGGGCGACTGGCCCGTGGAGCACGCCTGGCTCGTGACGGGCGAGGCGCAGATGCAGCGCGCGCGGGGCGAATCGGACCCGGCGGCGTGGCACCTGGCCGCCGAGGCCTGGGACGCCATCGAGCGTCCCTACGAGGCGGCGCTCTCGCGCTGGCGGCAGGCGGAGGCGCTTGCGTTCGCCGGCGATCGCGAGGGCGCCGCGGAACTGGCTTCTGTCGCGATCGACGCGGCTCACGGACTGGGCGCGATCTGGCTCGAGAACGAGCTCCTGGGCCTCGTGGCGCGGGCGCGGCTGCGGGTCGAGCGCGCCGGCGACGGCTCTGAGCCGGCCGAGACGCCCGCCGTCGAGGAAGAGGATCCGTTCGGGCTGACACCGCGCGAGCGCCAGGTGCTGGCACTGCTGGCCGAGGGCATGACCAACCGCGAGATCGGCGACACGCTGTTCATGGCCGAGAAGACCGCCAGCGTGCACGTGTCGCGCATCCTGTCGAAGCTAGACGTGCGCAGCCGCACGCAGGCGGCGGCGCTTGCCCACAGGCTGGGCCTCGAGCGCGAGCAGCGCCCGACCAGCGCGTAGCTAGCGGAACAGGTCGTTCTCGCGCGGACGGCGGAGCGCCGCCGCTCCCGGGCCATCGTCGGGCGTCACGAACCGCTCGAGCCCGCGCGCGAGCACCACGGGCTCGCCCGAGTCCTTCTCGCGAGCCAGGTCCGCCGCGGCGCACACCGAGTCGGCCACCGCCAGCTGCGTGGCGGTGAGCGAGCGCCCGTGAGCGTCGCGGCGCCCGCGCCAGTCGTCGAGCACCGCGAAGCCGGCGGCGCCGATCGCCACGTCGGTCTGGCCGAGCCGCCAGGCGCGGCCGAAGCTGTCTGAGATCAGCACCGCGGGGCGCACGCCGCGCGCGCCGGCGATGCCGGCCCGCAGCGCCCGCGCGGAGGCGTCGGGATCGACGGGGAGGACCAGGACGGTGTCGTCGCCCGGCACGTTCGACGCGTCGATGCCCGCATTCGCGCAGACGAAGCCGTGGCGGGTCTCGCAGATCAGGACGCCCTCATGCGCGCGCATGATCTCGGCGGACTCGTCGAGGATCACCTGCACGAGCCGGGGGTCCTTGTCGTGCTCGCGCGCGAGCTGCCGCGCCTGCTCGCCGGACGTCACGTCGGCCAGGTTCACCTGCCGCCCCTCGGCCTTCGACACCGCCTTGCTGGTGACCACCAGCACGTCGCCGTCGGCGAGGTCCGGCGGGCAGAAGCCCGCGATCAGAGAGGCAAGGTCGTCCCCGGGGCGCAGCTCCGGCAGCCCCGGCAGCGCTGTGAGGTTCAGACCTCCACCGACTGCTCGACGTCCTCGGCGGCGAAGCGCCGGCTGGTACGCAGGCGGTCGAGCTGACGCAGTGCGCCACGTGTGAGCGGCGCGCATGCGCGCCTGTCCTCGAGCAGCCCGGCGAGCACGGCGAGGTCGTCCGGGGTGTCGACGTCGTAGAGCAGCGACGACACCTCTTCCACGCT
>DATNBJ010000194.1:0-10942 GCA_035572055.1 Thermoleophilaceae bacterium
CACCAGCGTCGCCCATTCCTCTTCTGTGAAGTCAGCCTTGCCGGTCATGGGGCGAACGGTACCGCTACGCTGCCGGCCGCGGCGGGCATGGGGTGTACTGTATGGAATATGCCGAAATTCCCTGGAGCATCCGTGATCACACCGAACGCCGCGACCGCCGTGGCGGAGGTGATCCGCAAGGCGATCGTCGAGGGCGAGCTCGGTGCGGGCGAGCGGCTGAAGGAGGATGAGCTGGCGCGCGAGCTGAACGTGAGCCGCACTCCGATCCGCGAGGCGCTGCTCCTGCTGCAGGCCGACGGCCTCGTCCAGGCCGTGCCCCGCCGCGGCGCCGTGGTCCGCTCCTACGGACTTGAAGAGCTCGCGGAGATGTACGAGCTGCGCGCGCTGCTCGAGGGCTCGGCGGCGAAGCGCGCGGCCGCGCGCATGACGCCGGAGCAGGTGGAGGTGCTGCGGGGGAGCTGCCAGCGCTTCACGAAGATCGCCTCGCGCGCGGACGCGGACGTCAAGGAGCTCGTCCAGGAGAACATGTTCTTCCACAACGCGATCCACGACGCCACCGACAGCCCGCGGCTGGTCGAGATGCTGCGCAGCGTGATCGACATGCCGCTCGTCTACAAGGCGTACATCTGGTACTCGCCGAAGCAGAAGCTGCTGTCCGAGCACTACCACAACGAGCTGACCGCGGCGATGGCGTCACACGACGCGGAGCGTGCCGAGCTGATCATGAAGGAGCACGTCTACGAGGCGCGCGACCACCTGCTCGCCACGATCGAGGCCGAGGCGACCCAGAAGGGCGATCAGGTCGCGTAGCACTGCTCGACGATGCGCTCCTCGGTGAGCGCGTCGCCGTGAAGCTCCCGCACCACCCGGCCGTCGCGGAAAACGAGCAGCCGCTCGCACATCCGGGCCAGGTCGTCGTACTCGGAGCTGCAGAGGATCACCGACGTGCCGCGGGCGGCGATCGCGGCGATCTCCTGTGAGACCTGCTCGCGCGCGCTCACGTCGATCCCCTGGGTGGGCTCGTGCAGCAGCACGATGCGCGGTTGCTGCTGGAGCCACTTGGCGAGCAGCGCCTTCTGCTGGTTGCCGCCGCTGAGCGTGCCGAGCTCGCGGCCGGGCCGGCGGGGCACCACGTCGTAGATCTCGAGCTGCTTGAGGACGTGGGCCTGCTCGCGGCGCGGCCGCAGCAGCTTGTCCACGTAGAACTTCTCGACGATCGGGAGCGTGACGTTCTCGCGCACGCTCAGCCGGGCCACGCCGCTGTCGCGCTGGCGGTCGGCAGGCAACAGCGCCATCCCCGACTCGATCGCCTGCCGCGGGGTGATCGCGTCGACCGGCCAGGCGCGGCCGTCCACCACCACGCGGCCGCTCCCGGACGCCGCGCCGAAGAGCAGGTAGGGAACCTCCTCGTGGCCCATCCCGATCAACCCGGTGAGGCCCAGCACTTCGCCGCGGCGGAGCTTGAACGCCACGTCGCGCGCCACCTCGCCGCTCAGGCCCTCGGCCTCGAGCACCACCTCGTTGGTGCTCGCGTGCTCGGCGAGCTCGGCGGCCTCGAGCTGCCGGCCCACGATCATCTCGATGAGCCGTGACTCGGGCACCTCCCTGGTCACCTCGGTGCCCACGAGCCGGCCGTCGCGCAGCACCGACACGCGCTCGGTGAGCGTGTGGATCTCCTCGAGCCGGTGGCTCACGAAGATCACGCCCGAGCCCTCCTGGGCGGCGCGGCGCACCGCGTCGAAGAGCTGCACCACGCCGTCGCGCGGCAGGTAGGCGGTGGGCTCGTCGAGGATCAGCACGCCGCCGTCCGACTCCTCGAGATCCGCGAACGCGCGCACCACCGCCAGCAGCACGCGCTGGATGCTCGACAGCTTCTCCACGCGCACCTCGGGTGAGACGTCGAGGTCGAAGCGCTCGAGCTGGCGGCGCACGATCGCGCGCTCGCTTCGCCAGCGGATGTTCTTGAAGCGGCCCGTGGCGAAACGCCCGACCCGCAGGTTCTCGAGCACGGTGAGCGACGGCGTGAGTCCCAGGTCCTGATGAACGAACGCGAGGCCGAGGCTGCCCGCCTGGCCCGGATCCACGGGCAGATCGACGTCGCGTCCGCCCACCTTGAGGCTTCCGCCCGGGTCGGGGGCGTGGTACCCGGACAGGATCTTGATCAGCGTGGACTTGCCGGAGCCGTTGCGGCCGATGAGGCCATGGATCTCTCCGGCGGCGACGTCGAGCGATACGCCGTCGAGCGCTCGTACGCCGCCGAACGACTTGGAGAGATCCTTGGCCTCTAGTGCTGCTACGAGCAGGGCAGCCCCCACAGCTTGTGGTACTCGCAGACCGGATCGACCGGGCCGTACCACGTCTTCTCGTCCTTGCCCACGTCGATCGTGGTCACGTTGTCGCGAGTGAAGAGGCGCAGCGGCACCTTCTCGTCCGCGATCGGCGGATCGCCGGCCGCGGCCCTCAGGGCCTGGTCGGCCATCGCCACGCCGAACCACTGGTTCGGGCCACCGACGTCGGCCGTCAGCGGCGACTCCTTCGCCAGCGAGTTCTGCATCACGACCGGGGTCGCGTTGAACGACGCCACCTTCAGCGGGTTGTTGCGGTGGATGCCCTGAGCCGTCGGCAGCATGTAGATCGTCATGCCGTCATAGAGCGGGATCAGGTACTGCAGGTTCGGGTCCTTCAGCAGGATCGACCGCGTGACCGTGGGCAGCTTGGTCGGCCAGTCGGGGATCAGCACGTTCTCTGGCGTCGGGACCTTCATGCCCGGGCAGAGACGCGTGATCTCCTGCGTCATGGCGTTCACCTCGGCCTCCGACGGCTCGCGGCTGCTGGTGGTGGTCACGATCTGCGGCGCGCCCTTCTTGCACTGCGAGTCCGAAACGAACCAGTCGGCCAGCATCTTGCCGACGCCCGGGTAGTCGAAGGTCACCTCGGCGTAGCGGCCGGGAGGCGACGTGGGCTGCTCGGGGGTGCCCGTCTGGGCGGTGATGAACTTGATGCCCTGCGCCTTGGCCTGGGCCATGACGTTGGCGATCAGCTTCGTGTCGAGCGCGAGCGCGACGATGACGTCCGGCTTGGCCGCCAGTGACTTCTGGAGGCAGGCCGTGATCGTGTTGGGCGCGCCCTTGCCGTCGCACTTCTGGACCTTCACGCCGGCCGCCTGGAGCTGCTGGCCGAACACCTGGCTCCACTCGTGGAGCGCCGGGATCTGCTCGGTGAGGTTGACGAAGTAGACGGTCTTGCCCTTCGCGGCGGCGGTGTTGACCTTGTCGGTCGGGCCCTGCCACGTCGGCTCCTTGAGCGCATCCTGCACGAGCGAGGTGGCCTCGGTCACGCCGGAGTTGTCGGCGGCTGCCGGTGCGGTGCTCGCACCGCCGCCGCTGCTGCTGCTCGTGTTACTCGAGCCGGACGACCCGCAGGCCACCAGCACTCCCGACGCGGCGAGTACGCCCAACAGCGCACCTACGCGACGCTTCCCCATGAGGTCTTGCCCCCTCTCTGCGCGGCGGTTCTCTCCCCGCCGGTTCAGGATTTGAGCCCGGGCCGGACTGCACATTGTATGTAATATGCGCCCATGCGATGTGCAACCCTAACGGATCGTGAACGACGCCGCTAGCACTCACGATTCGGGGTCGGACGCGGTCGCCGTAGAGGACGCTCCGGCCCCCGCCGTTGCCGTCGCGCCGCCGACAGGCACGCGCTTCGACCTGAGTCCGATCGGGCTGTCGGAGCGCTACGGGCTCATCGTCCTGTGGGGTGCTCTCGTCCTGGTCTTCTCGCTGCTGCGGCCGGACACGTTCGCGACCTCGGCGAACTGGGAGACGATCTTCAGCACCCAGTCGGTCCAGCTCGTGATCACGCTGGGCCTGCTCATCCCGCTGACGGCCGGTGAGTTCGACCTCTCCGTGGCGGCGGTCATGGGCTTCTCAGCCACGCTCGTGGGCTGGCTCAACGTGAACCACCACGTGGGGATCATCCCGACGATTCTGCTCACGGTCCTGGCCGGCGCGCTGATCGGCTCGGCCAACGCGTACCTCGTCGTCCGCCTCGGCGTCCCCTCGCTGATCGCCACGCTCGGCGCCGGCACCCTCCTCACCGGCGCCGGGTTTGGCATCAGCAACTCGGTGACGATCGGGGGCATCTCGCACCACCTCACGAGCGTCGCCCAGCACGACATCTTCGGGCTGCCGGTCGTCTTCTACATCGGCGTCCTCGTCTGCCTCATCCTCTGGTACGCCTTCGACTACACGCCCGCGGGCAGGTACCTGCTGTTCGTGGGCGAGGGCCGTGACGTGGCCCGCCTGAGCGGACTGCGCGTCGACCGGATGCGGGCGATCTCCCTGATCCTCTGCTCGACGATCGCGGCGATCGGCGGAATCATGCAGGCGGGCATCGTGGGCGCGGCCGATCCCGGCGGCGGAGCGTCCTACCTGCTCCCCGCCTTCGCCGGCGCGTTCCTCGGCCAGACCGCCATCCGGCCCGGCCGCTTCAACCCGTGGGGAACGTTCGTGGCCGTCTACTTCCTCGTGACCGGGATCACGGGACTCGAGCTGCTCGGCGCGCAGGGCTGGGTGCAGGACGTCTTCTACGGCGCGTCGCTGATCATCGCCGTGTCGATCGCCCAGCTCGTGGCCAGGCGGTCCGCGGCGTGACGGCCCCGACGCGGAAGCCGGCCGACGCTCCGCTGCCCGACGTGGCAGGGAACGGGGCCGGCGGCGGCCCGCTCTCAGGCGTCCGAGTGCTCGAGCTCGGGTCGCTGCTGGCGGGCCCGTTCGTGGGCCGCCTCCTGGGCGACTTCGGCGCCGAGGTGATCAAGGTCGAGGCCCCGGGGACGGGCGACCCGCTGCGCGAGTGGGGCGTCCACCGCTACCGCGGCCGCTCGCTCTGGTGGACCGTGCAGTCGCGCAACAAGAAGCTCGTGACGCTCAACCTCCGCCAGGAGCGCGGCCAGGAGATCGCCCACCGGCTGGCCGACGCGAGCGACGTGCTCGTGGAGAACTTCCGCCCCGGCACGCTCGAGCGCTGGGGCCTCAGCCCCGAGCACCTGCACGAGACGAACCCCGGCCTGATCATCGCGCGGGTCTCGGGCTACGGGCAGACCGGCCCGTACGCCGACCGCGCCGGGTTCGCCTCGGTCGGCGAGGCGATGGGCGGCATGCGCTACATCAACGGCTTCCCGGATCAGCCGCCGCCCCGCTCCGGGATCTCGCTGGGAGACTCGCTGGCCGCGATGTTCGCCACCCAGGGCGTGCTCATGGCGCTCTACGAGCGCATGGTCCACCCCGGCGCCCAGGGCCAGGTGATCGACGCCTCGATCATGGAGAGCTGCTTCGCCCTGCTCGAGTCGATGGTGCCGGACTACGACAAGATGGGCGTCGTCCGGCATCCCACCGGCACCGTCCTCCCCCACGTCGCGCCGTCGAACGTGTACCGCTCGAAGGACGGGCGCTGGGTCGTGATCGCCGCCAACGCCGAGAACCTCTGGCAGCGCCTCTGCAAGGTGATCGGCCGAGAGGACCTGCTCGACAACCCGCGCTACGCCACGCACCCGCTGCGCGGCGAGCACATGGTGGAGCTCGACGAGATCATCAGCGAGTGGGCGGCGCAGCACGACGCCGCCGAGATCGACCAGCTTCTCAACGACGCCAAGGTCGTCTGCGGTCCGGTCTACACGATCGCCGACATCTTCGGTGACCCCCATTTCAAGGCCCGCGAGATGTTGATCGAGATGGAGGACCCGGAGCTCGGCCGGCTCACGGCGCCGGGGATCGTGCCCAAGCTGTCGCGGACGCCGGGCCAGGCCAGGTTCACCGGGCCGTGGGAGCTCGGCTCCCACAACGCCGAGGTCTACGGCGAGCTGCTCGGCATGTCCGAGGACGAGCTGGCCGAGCTCAAGTCGGAGGGCGTGCTGTGAAGATCACCCTCTGCGACGTCGCCCCGCGCGACGGGCTTCAGAACGAGCCGGACGTGCTGGCGCCGGGGCTGCGCAGCGAGCTGTGCGAGCGCCTGGCCGCCGCGGGTATCCCGCGCGTGGAGGCGGGCAGCTTCGTGAGCGACTCCGTGGTGCCGCAGATGGCGGGCGCCGAGGAGGTCTTCGGCGCGCTCGCCCTGGACGGGCCGACCGTCTTCGCCGGCCTGGTGGTGAACCAGCGCGGCTACGAGCGGGCGCTCGCCTGCGGCGTCGGCGAGATCCACTACGCCTTCCCGGTCACCGACGAGTTCTGCGCGCGCAACCAGAACTCCACCCTCGAGGAGGCCGCGGGCGCCGCCGTGGCCCTCGCGCGTCGCGCGGGCGACGACGGGGTCAGGTTCACGGTGACGCTCGGCGTCTCGTTCGGATGCCCGTTCGAGGGTCGGGTCGACCCGGCGCGCGTGATCGAGCTCGCCGGGCGGATGGTGGAGGCCGGCGCCGACGAGGTCGCGCTGGCCGACACGGTCGGCGTGGCCGTCCCGACGCAGGTGCGCGAGCTGGTTGCCGAGCTGGTGCGGCTGGGCGCGACCACCGGCGTGCATCTCCACAACACGCGCAACACGGGATACGCGAACGCGGTCGCCGCAATCGAGGCGGGCGCCTCCGTTGTGGATGCCTCCATCGGCGGCATCGGTGGCTGCCCCTTCGCCCCGCGCGCGACCGGAAACATCGCCACCGAGGACCTCGTCTACCTGCTCCACGGAATGGGAGTCGAAACCGGCGTGGACCTCGACGCGCTGCTCGCCTGCGCGGAGTGGATGGCGGAGCAGCTCGGACGTGAGCTGCCAGGCCAGGTTTACAAGGCCGGCGCCTTTGCGCCGGTGACTGGATAGGGACGAAGGAGGAGCGTCGTGCTGAAACTGGGAGTCGATGTCGGCGGGACGTTCACCGACGTTCTACTGCTGTCCGACGACACGGGCGAGCTCACGATCGCCAAGGTCCTGTCCACTCCTGAGGACCAGTCCGCGGGCGTCATCGCCGGCATCCAGCAGGCCTGCGAGAGCCGCGGCATCACCTCGGGTGACCTGTCGCTGGTGCTCCACGGCAGCACCGTGGTCACGAACATGATCCTCGAGGAGAAGGGCGCCATCGGCGGCCTGATCACCACCGAGGGCCACGCGCAGATCCTCCATCTCGCGCGCGCGTGGACCCCCGGCCCGCTCTACGGCTGGATGGGGATGATCAAGCCCGATCCGCTCGTGCCGCTCTGGCGCACCCGCGCCGTGGCCGAGCGCATAGCCGCGACAGGCGAGGTCGTGACGCCGTTGGACGAGGACGCCGTGCGCGCCGCCGTTCAGGACCTGGTCGACGCCGGTGTCGAGTCGCTGACCGTGTCCTTCCTCAACGCGTACGTGAACGCCGACCACGAGCGCCGCGCGCGTGACATCGCGCTCGAGGTGAAGCCGGACCTGCCGGTCTCGATCTCCTCCGACCTCGTGTCCGAGTACCGCGAGTACGAGCGCTGCCTCACGGCTGTCCTCAACTCCTATGTGCAGCCGCAGGTGATCAAGTACGTGGACCACCTCGACTCGCAGCTTCGCGCCGGCGGGTTCAAGGGCCGCTTCAACATCGTGCGCTCCGACGGCGGCACGATGAGCGCGGACGCCACCAAGGCGCGGCCGGTGGACATCGCCTTCTCCGGGCCGTCCGGCGGCGCCGTGGGCGCGGCCTACCTGGCGCGCCGGATCGGCGTGCCGAACGTGTTGACCTTCGACATGGGCGGGACCTCCACCGACGTGTCGCTGTGCCGCGAGGGCCAGGTCACGATCAAGCGCGAGGCCCAGCTCGGCTACTACCAGTTCCAGGCGCGCGGTGCGGACATCCACAGCGTGGGCGCGGGCGGCGGCTCGATCGCCTACCTGAACATGGTCGGCGCTCTGCGCGTGGGCCCGGCGAGCGCGGGCGCGGACCCGGGTCCCGCCTGCTACGGCCTCGGCGGCACCGACCCGACCGTGACCGACGCGAACGTGGTGCTCGGGCGCATTCCCTCGGGCGCTCAGCTCGGCGGCTCGCTCGAGCTGGACAGCGACGCCGCGTACACCGCGGTCGAGAAGGTGGCCCGCGGGCTCGGCGTGGACGTGGTGGCCGGCGCCCAGGCGATCGTGGACATCGCCAACGAGAACATGCACGCCGCGCTGCGCGTGGTGTCGGTGGAGCGCGGCTACGACCCGCGCGAGTTCGGTCTCGTCGCCTTCGGCGGCGCCGGCCCGCTGCACGCCAACGCGCTGGCCAGGCTGATCGGCGCGCGGCCGCTGATCATCCCCGCCACCCCGGGCGTGCTCAGCGCGTTCGGCTTCATCGCGGCGGACGTCCAGAACGAGTTCGCGCGCACGTACCTGCGGATCGCCGAGGAGACCCCGGCGGAGCACCTGCGCGAAGCGCTGGACAGGCTGCTCCAGGAGGGGCGCCAGTGGCTCGACGCCGAGGACGTGGACAGCGGCGACCAGGCCTTCGAGGCCTTCGCCGACTGCCGCTACTACCGCCAGGACATTCAGATCCCCTGCCCGCTCGAGCCGGGCTCGATCGGCGAGGGCTGGGCGGCCGAGGTGCGCGCCCACTTCGAGGGCGAGCACCGGCGCCGGTACGGATTCGATCTCGCCGTGCCGATCGAGGTCGCGACGCTGCGGGTCGTGGGCCGCGGCGTGACGCGCGAGCTGCCGCAGCCCACGCTCAGCTCGAACGGAGGCGGCGGCGCGGCGGCCGAGACCGACCGGCGTGAGCGCGTGTTCTTCGGCGGCGAGCCCGTCTCCACCCCGGTCTACGAGCGCGACGCGCTGAGGCCGGGCCACGTGATCGCGGGACCGGCGGTGGTTGTGCAGGACGACAGCACGGCGGTGATCGAGCCCGGCTACAGCGGCACGGTCGACGAACAGGCCAACATCATCATTCTCGAAAGCGAGGGACGATGAGCATTGCGGAGCAGTCCGAGCAGGCGGCGCTGCCTGACTTCGTGCGCGAGTACGACATCGACCACGTCACGCTCGACATCATCGAGAACACGCTCTCGAACACCCGCTACGAGATGGACCGCGTGGTGGAGACCACGGCCGTGAGCCCCGTGATCCGCGAGCAGAGCGACCAGTTCCCGCTGATCGCCGACCGGCACGGGCGAATGGTGATCGGGCAGTTCGGAAGCGCGATCGCGACGATCCTCGAGCTGTCGCCGTACTCGGCGGAGACGCTGCGCGACGGCGACGTGATCGCGCTGAACGATCCGTACATGTGCGAGGGGTCGATCTCGCATACGCCCGACTTCCTGATCCTGCGGCCGATCTTCCACGAGGACGTGCTCGTGGGCTACTCGTCGCAGTGGGGCAACCTGATCGACGTCGGCGGCACCGCCGCCGGCAGCATCCCGATCAGCGCCCGCTCGATCTACCACGAGGGCATCCGCATGCCGCCGATCAAGCTGTACGACCGCGGCGTGCTGAACGAGGAGGCCCTGCGGCTGTTCTGCCACAACACGCGCGTGCCGACGCACGTGGAGGCCGACATCAAGGCCATCGCGGCCGGCACGGCCGCCGGCGCGGCGCGGGTGATCGAGCTCTGCGACCGCTTCGGCCGCGAGACCTACCTGGAGGCGTGCGACGCGATCCTGAACCGCACGCGCTCTGCGGTGATCGAGCTGATCCGGACGCACCTGCCGGACAAGGAGCGCTTCGACTTCGAGGACATGGCGGACGACGACGGCCTCGGCACGGGCCCGATCAAGCTGCGCATGACCATGTGGCGCGACGGCGACACGCTCAACGTCGACTGGGACGGAACCGACCCGCAGGTGCCGGGCTCGGTGAACTTCTACCTCAACCCCGAGATGTTCAAGATGTTCTGCGGGGTGTTCCTGATCATGGCGTTCGCGCCCGACGTGGTGTTCAACGACGGCTACTCGGACATCATCAACGTGAACCTCCCCGAGGGATCGGTGCTGCGGCCGAAGTTCCCCGCCCCGCTCGGCAACCGGCTGACGCTGATGGCGCGGCACTTCGACGTGGTGGGCGCGGTGTTCTCCAAGGCGCTCAACCACTTCTCGGTGTCCGGCAGCTACGGGACGAGCCCGAACTTCGTCTACTCGGGCGTCGACTCGAAGGGCGAGGACTACCAGATCCTCGAGATCCTCTATGGCGGGATTCCCGCGCGACCCGTTGGCGACGGGCTGGACGGCCACTCCTGGTGGCCGCTGTTCAAGGCCGTGCCGACCGAGTACCTCGAGAAGTACTACCCGCTGCGGGTCGAGTCGTACACGACGCGCACGGACTCCGGCGGGGCCGGCTACCACCGCGGCGGCCACGGTGTCAGCAAGACCTACACGTTCCTGGAGGACGGCCAGATCACGTTCCAGGACGACCGCGCGCACACCTATCCGTGGGGCGTCAGCGGCGGCGAGTACGGCGCGAGCTCGGAGAAGATGGTCGTCCGCGTGGCCGACGGACGCGAGCAGCGCCTGCCGTCGAAGGTCGAGAACCTGCCCGTGTACCGCGGCGACCAGCTCGTGTTCTCCACGGCGGGTGCCGGCGGGCTCGGCGATCCGCTCACCCGCGAGACCGCTCGCGTGGCGGTGGACGTGCGCGCCGGGCTCGTGAGCATGGAGGCGGCGCGAGCCGAGTACGGCGTGGTGGTCAGCGCCGGCGGCGAGGTGGACGAGACGGCCACCGAGGCGCTCCGCGAGGAGATGCGGGCGTCGCGCGACGAGCCGCCGCTGTTCGACTTCGGGCCGCTGCCGGAGCACGAGGAGCTGCGCCGCCAGATCGCGGCCGAGCGGCGCGACTTCGACGCCACGATGGCCGCCGAGGGCGAGCTCGGCGGCTGATGCCCGAGCGCTCGACCGAGGACGTCTACCGCGCCCGCTCGATGGGCGGGCGGCAGGGTGCGGGCAGGCGGCCGGCGCTCGTCGTGATCGACCTGATCTACGGCTTCACCGATCCCGATTCGCCGCTCGCGTGCGAGTGCGGGGCCGCTCTCGATGCCACG
>DATNBJ010000195.1:0-8022 GCA_035572055.1 Thermoleophilaceae bacterium
CGAGTCGAGCAGCGCCGGAACGAGGATGGAGCGCTTGAACATCAGAGCCGGTCCAGGGCGAGGTTGAGTTGGAGCACGTTCACGCCGGGCTCGCCCAGCAGCCCGATGAAGCGGCCGTCCGTGTTGCGCTCGATCAGCTTCCGCACCGTGGCGAGCGGCAGCCCGCGCACCCGCGCCACGCGGTGGGCCTGGATCGCCGCGTTGGCCTGCGAGATGTCCGGGTCGACGCCCGAGGCCGAGCTGGTCACCGCGTCGACCGGCACCTGCTTCGCGGTCAGGCCGGGCGTGTACGGTCGCTCGAGCTTCAGGTACCTGGCGAGGCTCGCGGCGAACGTGTCGCGCGCGTCCCTGCTGTTCGGGCCGAGGTTGGTGAACGCGCTGGCGGCCGCGTTGTACTTCGTCGCCGTGGACGGCCGCGACTGGAAGTAGCGCGGGTTGCCGCCGAAGTCCTGGCCGATGAGCTTCGAGCCGGCGAGCCTGCCGCCGTCCTCGATCTTCTGGCCCTTGGAGTTGCCCGGGAACGCCACCTGCGAGATGCCGGTGACCACCAGCGGGTAGGCGAGGCCGAGCAGGAGCGTGAGGACGCCGATGGCTATGACGGATGAGGTGAGGTCGCGCCGCATCAGAAGAGCTGGGTGGTCAGGCCCTGGACGACCGGGCCGAGGAGAAGCGCGGGGAAGAACGTGAGCGCGCCTACGAGGACGATCACGCCGATCAGCAGCACCACGAAGGTGGGCGTGTCGGTGCGCATGGTGCCCGGGCCGGCCGGGTGGACCCTCTTCTGCGCGAGCGCGCCGGCGATGGCGAGCACGAGGATGATCGGCGCGAAGCGCGCGAAGACCATCGTGAGCCCGCCCATGATGTCGGCGAGCTTCACGCCATGGGCGCCGGCGTTGCCGGGGTTCGGCTGTACGTAGCCGGTGTAGCCGGCCCACGCCGAGCCGTTGTTGTTCGCCTGCGAGAGGTAGGCGTAGAGGTTCTCGGAGAAGCCGTTGGGCCCGCTCGCGGATATCGACTGCCGGCCGGCCGGCGAGGCAATCGCCGCGCTGGCCGTGATCAAGACGGTCAGCGGTGTGAACAGCGCCGCGAGCGAAACGAGCTTGATGTCCCTGGCGCCGATCTTCTTGCCGAGGTACTCGGGCGTGCGGCCCACCATCAGGCCGCCGATGAACACCGACAGGAGGACGAAGATCAGCATCGAGTAGAGCCCGGTGCCCACGCCGCCGAACACGACCTCGCTCATGCCGAGGTTCGAGAACGGCACGGCGCCCCCGATGCCGGTGAGCGACTCGAGCGCGCCGTTCACCGCACCGCAGGAGGTGACCGTGGTGATCGCCGTCCACAGGCCCGTGTCGGCGATCCCGAAGCGCTGCTCCTTGCCCTCCAGGTTGCCGCCGGTCGAGCCGGCGAAGTGGTGCGTGTTGACGCCCGCCAGGTGCTGGGCCGGTGTGCCGTGCTGCTCGGCGGTGTAGACGACCGCCACGCCGATCACGAACAGGATCGTCATCGCCGCGAAGATCGCCCAGCCCTGCCGGCGGTTGCCGACCATGCGCCCGTACGTGTAGGTGAGCGCCGCCGGGATCGCGAGGATCGCCAGCATCTCGATGAAGTTCGAGAGCGCGCTGGGGTTCTCGAACGGGTAGGCGGAGTTCGCGTTGAAGAAGCCGCCGCCGTTGGTGCCGAGCTCCTTGATGATCTCCTGCGACGCCACCGGGCCGAACGGGATCGTCTGCGTCCCGCCGGCGAGAGTGTGTGCCGTGGCGTAGCTCGCGAAGCTCTGAATCACGCCCTGGGAGACGAGCAGCAGCGCGCCGACGATCGAGACCGGCAGCAACACATAGAGCACGACCCGCACGAGGTCCTGCCAGAAGTTTCCGAGACTCTTGCCGCTCCGCGCCGAGATGCCGCGGATCAGCGCGATCACCACGACGATCCCCACGCCGGCCGAGACGAAGTTCTGCACCGCCAGCCCCGCCATCTGGCTGAAGTAGGTCATCGTCGTCTCGCCGCCGTAGTACTGCCAGTTCGTGTTGGTCACGAACGACGAGACGGTGTTGAAGGTCACGTCCCAGGTGCCCGAGTGGAAGTCCTGCGGGTTGAAGGGATGGAGCGTCTGGGTCCGCAGGATCACGTAGAGGGCGACCCAGAACAGGCCCGAGAAGATGAGCAGCGTGCGCGCGTACTGCTTCCAGTCCTGCCCCTCGTCGGGGTTGACGCGCAGCAGCCGGTAGAGCAGCCGCTCGAGCGGGCCGACGACCGGCGTGAGGAACACGCGCCGGCCGGTGAACACCTTCGCCATGTAGCCGCCGAGCAGCGGCACGATGGCCGTGAGCACCGCGAGGAAGAAGACGATCTGGGCCCAGCCCTGGACCATCTAGAGCCGCTCCCCGCGCACCAGCGCGTAGATCAGGTACGCGAACACGGCGGCGGAGACGGCGAGGCCGAAGAGGTCGGCCCCGCTCATATCCGCTCGATCAGCCTGAGGCTGGCGATCAGCAGGCCGAAGGCCGCGACCCCCATCGCAATGGCTACGACATCCATGCTTTGAGGATGTCCCCCGCCGCGTTGCGGCGGTGTAGAGATTCGCGCCGCCGCTATGTCAATCGCGTTACAGGGCGAGCTCGAGCGCCCGGTCCGCGCTGTGCAGGCGATTCGTGAGCGCGCCGGCGGTGGGCTGAGAGGTCCAGCCCGCGTCGTACAGGGGGCTGGCCCCGTCGCCCAGCATGTCGCTGATCAGCGCGATGCCGCGGACGCCCACAGGGGTCGGCGCCGTGAGACGCCGCGCGATGCCGTCGATCAGCGGCGCGGCGTCGGCCACCGCGTGGCGGTCGAGCGGGCTGCTGCTGCCCCACCTGCAAGGCTCGAACGCGAGACGGATGTCCCGCCTCAGGAGGCGCGCCAGCGAGCGGCGCGTCTTGTCGCGCATGAGCTGCTGCGCGCGGAGGGCCAGCGCCGGATCGAAATCCGGGCGTTCGCCCAACGCCAGCCGGTGGTCGAGCGACCAGCGGTTGAGGAACACGTGCACGCGCAGTCGGACCGGCGACATGCCCTGGTGATAGGCAGGTGTCCGCTACAGCGCCGTGTCAATTCGCCCGGCGCGCATAACAATCCTGTTACAGCTCAGGCGTCCATCCGGTAGCCCACGCCCGGATCGGTGTGGATCACGTCCTTCCCGACCCGAGACCGCAGGCGCGCCACCGTGGTCCGGAGCACCTGCGTGTCCGAGGCATATCCCGGGCCCCACACCTCGCTGAGCAGGGCGCGGTGCGTCATCAGCCGCCCGCGGTTGGCCGCCAGCACGCGCAGCAGCTCGAACTCCGTCTTCGAGAGGTGCAGCACCTCGCCGTCGCGCGCCACCTGGTGAGCGGCGAGGTCGATCGTCAGGCCGTTCGCGTCGATCACCGGGTCCTGCGTGCTGGCGGGCATGCGCCGCAAGGCCGCGCGCAGCCGGGCGATCAGCTCGCCGGGGCTGAACGGCTTGGTCACGTAGTCGTCGGCGCCGGCCTCGAGCGCACGGATCTTCTGATCCTCCTCGCCCACCGCCGAGAGGACGATCAGCGGCATGTCGCTCCACTCGCGCAGCCGGCGGCACACCTCCACCCCGTCGATGTCAGGGAGGATCAGGTCCACGATCGCCGCGGCGGGCGGATGCACGGCCGCGGCGTCGAGGGCCTCCTCCCCGTTGGCCGTCGCAACCACCTCGAAGCCCGCGTCGCGCAGCACCACCTTCAGCGCTCGCAGGATCTGCAGCTCGTCGTCGCAGATGAGGATGCGCTCGCCGGCCATCAGATCGGCAATTCGATCACGAACGTCGATCCCTGTCCGGGAAGCGACTGCGCGCGAAGCCGGCCGCCGTTCGCCTCCACGAAGCCGCGGGCGATCGCGAGCCCGAGGCCGGAGCCCCGGTGGCTGCCGCCGTTCACCTGGTAGAAGGGCTCGAAGATCCGCTCCAGCTCGTCCTTGGGGATGCCCGGGCCGTGGTCGCTGATCCGCAGCAGCAGGCGCTTGCCGGAGACCTGGGCCCTCACCGACACGGGCTGCCCGTCCGAGTAGCGGACGGCGTTCTGGAGCAGGTTCCCGATCGCCCGCTCGAGCTGCGCCGAATCCACCTGGACGAGCGGCAGGTCGGGGTCGAGCTGTACGTCGAGCCCCGACAGCCCGTGCCCCGCGGCGTCCACGACCTCCTCGATCGACGACCACTGCCGGCGCGGATCCGCGGTGCCGGCCTCGAGGCGCGAGAGGTCCAGGAGGTCGTCCACCAACCGCGCCAGGCGCTCGGTCTCGGTGGCGATCACCGACGCCATCTCCTCGCGATCCTCCTGGCTCACGGTCTGCGAGCCGATCCCCGCGCCGGCGGTGCGGATGGCGGTGATCGGCGAGCGCAGGTCGTGTGAGACGGCGCGCAGGAGCGCCGTCTTCAGCACGTCGCTGCGACGCAGCGCGCGCGTCTCCACGAGCTGCTCCTCGAGCAGCGCCCGTCGCCTTGCCGCCGCCATCAGGGCGGTCAGCGCGGGTGCCACGCGCGACTCGAGCTGCTCGCGCCGGCGGTCCGAGGCCTCGCGCGGGACGAGCAGCGTGCCCACTCGCTCGCCCTCCTCCACGAGGGGAAGCGCGATCCGCCGCTCGTCGCCGTCGACCCAGTCCATCGCGAGCTGCACGTCGTCGGTCCCGATCGCCGTGCCGATCCGGCGACCGGCCTCCGCCAGCTCGCTCTCCGTTCCGCCCAGCACGAGGCGCGCCAGATCCGCCGCCAGATCCGCCTCGGAACGGCGCTCGTCCGCCTCGAGCGCCCGCTCGCGCGCCTGGCCGGCCAGCGTGCTCGTGACCACCGCGGCGGCGAAGTACACGGCGAGCGCGACCCAGTTCTGCGCGTCCGCCACCGTGAAGCGGCCGGTCGGCGGTATGTGGAACCAGTTGAACGCCGCGGCACTCGCCACCGAGGTGATGAGGCCCAGCCAGAGGCCCCAGCGCGTGGAGACGATCAGCACTCCGATCAGGTAGAGCACGCCGGTGGACACCGAGGGCATGACCTTCCGCAGTGGGAAGATGATCAGCGTTGTGGCGGCAACCGATGCCGCCGCCGCCAGCAGCCCGAGCGCTCGCGAGGGATGTGCTCGCTCCACAGTCATAGGATCCTGCTCGTGACACCCAGGGAGATCAAGTCCTGGCTGATGGACATGGACGGCGTGCTCGTGCACGAGGAGCACGCGATCCCCGGCGCGAACGACTTTCTCGACCGCCTGCGCGAGACGAACACGCCGTTCCTCGTGCTGACGAACAACTCGATCTACACGCGGCGCGACCTGGCGGCGCGGCTGCGCGCGAGCGGCCTGAACGTGCCCGAGGAGTCGATCTGGACCTCGGCCCTCGCCACCGCGAGCTTCCTGGAGCACCAGCGCCCGAACGGCACCGCGTTCGTCATCGGCGAGACCGGTCTGACCACCGCCCTGCACGAGTCGGGCTACACGCTCACCGAGCGCGACCCCGACTACGTGGTGCTCGGCGAGACCCGCACCTACAGCTTCGAGCGCATCACGCAGGCGATCCGGCTGATCGGGAACGGCGCTCGCTTCATCGCCACCAACCCGGACCCGACCGGGCCGGCGCCGCAGGGGCCGCTGCCCGCCACCGGCTCCGTCGCCGCGCTGATCAGCCACGCCACCGGCGTCGATCCCTACTTCGTGGGCAAGCCCAACCCGCTGATGATGCGCTCGGCGCTGAACACGCTCGACGCCCACTCGGAGACCACGGCGATGGTGGGCGACCGCATGGACACCGACATCGTGTCCGGCCTGGAGGCGGGTCTCGAGGCGATCCTCGTGCTCACAGGGGTGACCACGCGCGAGATGGCGGAGCGCTATCCCTACCGCGCGTCGCGGATCGTCGACTCCGTCGCGGACCTGATCGACGACGTGGTGGCCGCGCCCGTCTAGAGCTTCTCGGTCGGCAGGCCCGCCGCCCGCCAGGCCTGGTAGCCGCCGTCGAGATCCGTTGCGTTCGCGAAGCCGATCTGCTGGAGCGTGAGCGCCGCCAGGCTCGAGGCGTAGCCCTCGTTGCACATCACGATCAGCGGGCGGTCGAGGCTGTCGACGCGTGGGTCGTGGCCCTCGGAGGCGGGGTCGCAGCGCCACTCCAGCACGTTGCGCGGGAAGTAGATCGCGCCCGGCACCACGCCGTCGGCCTCGCGCTGGTGGTCCGAGCGGATGTCGATCAGGAGGGCGCCGGCCGCGGCGGCGTGGCTCGCCTCCTGCGGTCCGACGCGGTCCAGATGCGTGCGCGCCTGCGCGAGCAGCGCGTCGATCGTCCGGCGCCCGGTCGGGCCCTCGCTGGCGATCAGCACGACGCGCTGGTCGCCGGCGTCCAACTGGTGCAGCGCGGCAAGCGCCGCGGCTCCGGACTCTCCGATGGCGAGTCCATGGGACGCCAGGTCGCGCACCGCGGCGGCGGCCTGTTCGTCCGTCACGGTCACGGTGCCGTCGAGCCCGTCGTGCAGCTCCGGCCATGCCACCGCCGAGGGCCGCGCGCAGTCGAGGCCGGCCATCGTGGTGCCTGGAGTCGGAACGTCCACCGGCTCGCCCGCGCGCAGCGACTCGGTGACGCATGCGGCGGTGACGGGCTCCACGCCGATCACCTTCGCCGGAGCCGCGTACCGGACCGCCGCCGCGCACAGCGAGCCGACGCCCACCGGCACGATCACGAGGTCGATCGGACCGCCGGCCTGCTCCGCCACCTCGCGGAAGAGCGTCGAGTAGCCCTCGATCACCCAGACGGGCGGGCCACCGGCGTCCGGCTCGTACGACACGTCCTGCACCGCCGCCACGCCCGGCTCCTCCCCCATCCGCTCGGCCGCCGCGACCGCGTCCTCATAGGGACCGTCCACGCGCACCACCTCGGCGCCCTCGGACGCGATCGCGTCGGCGCGCACGGGCAGCGCGCCGCCGGGCAGGAAGATCGTGCAGCGCAGGCCGCGCCACGCCGCGGCGCGCGCCACCGCTCGCCCGTGGTTGCCGGCGCTGGCGGCGCAGAGCGTGTGCACGTCCGGCCGCTCCCGCAGCGTCCGCTCCACAGCCCACGAGGCGCCGAGGATCTTGAACGCGGGCAGCCCGAAGCGGTTCGACTCGTCCTTCAGCAGCGCGCTCCCGATGTCGCGCAGCGGCGTGGGCTCGTAGCCGGGAAGCGAGCGGTGGAACTCCCACACCTCGTCGGCGGCGGGCGGTGCCGCGCGCTCAGCCCGGTGCGGGTTCTCGAACACGCTCACGCGCAGAACGATGACGCCACGGCCGTCAGGACATCGGTGCAGGCGACGGTGTCGGGGATGCTCACCCACTCCTCCACCGCGTGCGCGCCCTCGCCGCTGGGTCCGAACAGCACGGTGGGGATGCCGGCGGCGGCGATGAACGCCGAGTCGGCCCAGTAGCTCACGCCGACGGCAGGCGGCGAGCCGCCGATCGCGCCGCGCACGGCGTCCACGAACGGATCGTCCGCGGCGATCTCGAACGGCTCGCGCACGAGCAGCGTGCGGCTGCCGGCAACGAGCGCCGGGTCGTGGCCGCGGCAGGCGTCGAGCAGCGAGCCGATCTCGGCCTCCACGTCCGCGCCCGTGTCGCCCGGCAGGGTGCGCCGCTCGAGGCTCACGAGGCAGCGGTCCGGATAAGTGGACAGCTCGAGCCCGCCCTCGATCAGCGACGCGTGCACCGACCCCGGCCCGAGCAGCGGATGCCCGCGCGAGCGCAGCGACTCGTCGAGCTTGCCGATCCCCGAGAGGATCGGCCCGGCCTTCACGATCGCGTCCACGCCGAGGTGCGGCCGCGACCCGTGCGCCGCCCTGCCGGTCACCTCGATCTCCACCCACACGAAGCCCTTGTGCGCGGTGGCGAGCTGCATCTCGGTGGGCTCGGTCACGATCGCGGCGTCGGCGCTCACGGCGGCCACCGCCTCCTGCACGCCGAAGCTGGCGTGCTCCTCGTCGGCCACGGCGGCAACCACCACGTCGCCCGCCAGGCCGAGGCCCGCGGCGCGCCG
>DATNBJ010000196.1:0-7812 GCA_035572055.1 Thermoleophilaceae bacterium
GCTACCGCAACCCCGTTCTTGGGGACCGCGACCTGGTGGTCGGCATCACGCAGTCCGGCGAGACCGCCGACACGCTGGCCGCGATGCGCCTGGCGCGCGCTGCGGGCGCCAAGGTGATCGGCGTGACGAACGTGATGGGCAGCCAGGCCACGCGCGATTCTCACGGCGTCCTCTTCACCCGCGCGGGCCTCGAGGTCTCCGTCGCCGCCACCAAGACGTTCGTCTCGCAGGTGTCGGTCATGTACCTGCTCGGGCTCAAGCTCGCCCAGGTGCGCGGCACGCTCGCGCCGGAGCGCGCCGCCGAGCTGGCGCAGAAGGTCAAGCAGCTTCCGCACCTCATCAGCGAGCTGATGGAGACGATCGACGAGCCCATTCGCAAGATCGCCGAGCGCTGGTCGACCTCCGACTTCTTCCTCTACCTGGGCCGGCACGTTGGACTGCCGATCTGCCTCGAGGGCGCGCTCAAGCTCAAGGAGATCTCCTACATCCCGACGGACGCCTACGCGGCTGGGGAGATGAAGCACGGCCCGATCGCGCTGCTCGACGAGCGCACGCCGGTGGTCTGCGTGGCCACCGAGTCGCCGGTGCTCGACAAGGTTCTGTCGAACATCGCCGAGGTGCGCGCTCGCGGCGCCCATGTGATCGCCGTGGCCACCGAGGGCGACGACCAGGTGGCGAGGTACGCCGAGGAGGTCGTGACGGTGCCGAGGACGGATTGGCTGCTCCAGCCGATCCTCTCGATCATCCCGCTCCAGCTCCTGGCGTACTACATCGCGCGTGCGCGCGGTCTCAACGTGGACCAGCCGCGCAACCTGGCGAAGACCGTCACCGTCGAGTAACCGGCCTCGGGCCGGGCTAAGCCGTACCCTCCGCTCCATGAGCGGAATCGGGTTGGACCTCCTCGAGATCGAGCGGCTCGAGCGCGCGCTCGAGCGGCGGCCGCGGCTGGCACAGCGGCTGTTCAGCGACGAGGAGCTGGCTTACGCGGCCGGGCACGGCCGTCCAGGGCGCCACCTGGCCGCGCGCTTCTGCGCGAAGGAGGCCGTGGCGAAGGCGCTGGGCATGGAGGGCTGGAGCTTCCGCGAGGTGGAGGTGGTGGCCACCGGCGGGCCGCCGGCGCTGCGTTTGAGCGGCGCGGTGGCGGAGCGGGCGCGCGAGCTCGGCGCGGAGCCGGTGATCTCGCTCACCCACACCGACACCACTGCGGGCGCGGTAGCGATCCTGCGATGAGCCTGCCGGACTGGCTCGACCCGCTCTACGAGGCGGCGGAGATGCGCTCCGTGGACGCGTGGGCGATCGAGGAGCAGGGCGTGCCCTCGCTCGACCTGATGGAGCGCGCCGGCATCGGCTTGGCGCGGGTCACCGCGGCGGCCGCCGGGAGCGGGCCGATCCGCGTGGTGATCGGCAAGGGCAACAACGGCGGCGACGGGCTGGTGGCGGGGCGCATCCTGCGCGAGGACGGTCAGGAGGTGGACGTGCTGACCGTGGCCGCCCTCGATGAGCTGCGGGGCGACCCCGCCGGCAACCTTCAGCGACTGCCCGGAGAGCCGCCGCGGCCGTTCGAGCCGGGTGCGCTCGCGGGCTCGGGCGCCGTGGTGGACGCCCTGCTCGGCACCGGCTTCTCGGGCGAGCCGCGCGAGCCGGTGGCCGGCGCGATCCGCGCGATCAACGAGCAGGACGCGCCGGTGGTGGCGTGCGACGTGCCCTCGGGAGTGGACGCCTCGACCGGCGAGGCGCACGGTGAGGCGGTCCAGGCCGTCGTGACCGCCACGTTCCACGGCTCCAAGGCCGGCCTCTGGGTCGAGCCGGGCAAGACGCTGGCGGGCAGGATCGAGGTGGTGGAGATCGGCGTGCCGCGGGGCGCGCCCCCGCCGTCGGCGGTCGGGCTGATCTCCGACCGGGTGCTCGCGCTGGTGCCCTCTCGCGCGCGGGTCGGCAGCAAGTTCAGCTCGGGCACCGTCGTGGTGGTCGGTGGCGCCCACGGGCTCACCGGGGCGCCGACGATGGCCGCGCTCGCGGCCCAGCGCACCGGCGCGGGCTACGTGCAGGTCGCGGTGCCGCGGAGCGTGGAGCTGGTGTTCGAGCTCAAGCTGCTCGAGGCGATGACCCGGGCGCTCCCCGACGACGACGGGGCCCACATCCCCGCGGGCGCCGACGAGGTCCAGGAGCTGGCACAGCGCGCGAGTGCCCTCGCTCTCGGGCCCGGCATCGGCCGCAGCGACGGCGCGCTGGAGTTCGCGCGCGAGGTGGCCCGGCGGGTGGACAAGCCGCTGCTGATCGACGCGGACGGCCTGAACGCGCACGCCGGGCGGCTCGACCTGCTGGCCGGCCGTCCCGGCCCGACCGTCCTCACCCCGCACGCGGGCGAGCTGGCGCGATTGCTGGGCACGGAGTCGAGCGAGATCGAGGCGCACCGCCTGGCCAGCGCGCGGGCGGCCGCCGAGGAGAGCGGTTGCGTTGTGGTGCTGAAGGGCGACGACTCGATCGTCGCGGCGCCCGGCGGGCCGGTGGCGATCAGCCCCGGCGCCACGCCGGCGCTCGCAACGGCGGGGACCGGCGACGTGCTGTCGGGCATCACCGCCACGTTCCTCGCGAAGGGACTCGGCGCATTCGAGGCTGCCGCGGCGGGAGTGCTAGCGCACGCGCGCGCGGGACAGGTCGCGGCGGCGAAGCACGGGGCGGACCACGTCGTGGCCGGCGACGTGATCGAGGCGCTGCCGGAGGCGCTCCGATGACGCACGCACCCGAGCGCGCGCTGGCGCGCATCGACCTGGGCGCCGTGGAGCGCAACTGCGCTCACCTGCGCTCGCTGCTCCACGGCGGCGCCGAGCTGTGCGCGGTGGTGAAGGCCGACGGCTACGGCCACGGCGACGTGTGGTGCGCCAAGGCCGCGCTGGCGGGCGGCGCCACCTGGCTGGCCGTGGCCACGGCCACCGAGGCCGAGACGCTGCGCCGCCACGGCATCGCCTCGCGCATCCTCGTGCTGGGAGCGCTGACGCACGAGGACGCGAAGCTGGCGATCGAGTCGATGGCCGACATCGTGGTCTGGGACGAGGGGTTCACGCGCGAGCTCCCGAACCTGCGCCCCGCGGGGGCGGCGCGCGTGCGCGTCCACGTGAAGTACGACACGGGACTGGGCCGGCTCGGCACCAAGGAGCGCGAGCTCGCCCTCTCGCTCGCGGAGCTGGCGGCGACCGACGACCGCCTGGAGCTGGTCGGCGCGATGACCCACTTCGCCACCGCAGACGTCGAGGGCGACGACCACTTCCCGGCCCAGCTCGCCGAGTTCGGGCCGTTCGCAGAGGAGCTGAAGCGCGCGCACCCGGCGGTGGTCATCCACGCCTGCAACTCCGCGGCCGCCTACCGCGAGAGCGCCGCCCATTTCGACATGGTCCGCTGCGGCATCGCGGTCTACGGCCTGGACCCCTTCGGCGAGGAGTCCGCGGCCCGCGGCCTGGAGCCGGCGCTGACGCTCGAGTCCTACGTCGCGGCCGTGAAGCGCTTCGAGCCCGGCCACAGCGCCGGCTACGGCCGCACCTGGAAGGCCGAACGGCCCACCTGGGTGGCCACCGTGCCCATCGGGTACGGGGACGGCTGGCGCCGCTCGCTCTCCAACAACGGCGAAGTGCTCGTGCGCGGGCGCCGCCACCCGCTGGTGGGCACGATCAGCATGGACAACATCACGATCGACCTCGGCCCCGACACGAACGTCCAGACCGGCGACCCGGTGGTGCTGATCGGCTCCCAGGGCGGCGAGCGGATCGGCGCCGAGGAGGTGGCGCGGAGGCTGGGGACGATCAACTACGAGGTCACGTGCGGTCTGTCCCCGCGCGTGCGCAGGCAGTGGCTGAACGCTCGCTGAGCGATCGCTTGCTCGCGGAGCCGCCGGTGGCGGCGGTGCGGGAGGCCCTCGCCGGCGAGGAGGCCTGGGTTGTGGGCGGCAGCGTGCGCGACGCGCTGCTGGGCCGCCCGATCCGCGACGTGGACGTGGCGGTCCGCGGCGAGCCCGAGCAGGCGGCGAAGGCCGTGGCGAAGGCGGTCGGTGGGCCGGTGTTCCAGCTCTCCGAGGCGTTCGGCGGCTGGCGGGCGCTGCATCCCGACCGCGAGTGGGTCTGCGACGTCACCGCGCTGCACGGAGACGGCATCGAGGCGGACCTCGCGCGGCGCGACTTCACGATGAACGCGATGGCCGTCCCGCTGGCGGGCGGCGACGCGCGCGATCCGCAGGGCGGCGCGGCGGATCTGGAGGCCGGCGTGATCCGCGTGATCGGCGGCCCGGCGGTGGAGCAGTCCTCCTACGCGGAGGACCCACTCAGGCCGCTGCGCCTGGTCCGGCTGGCCACCGAGCTCGACCTACGGCCCGATCCCGACAGCGAGCGCCTGACCCGCGAGGCCGCCCCGCGCGTGGCCGACGCCGCCGCGGAGCGCGTCTGGGCCGAGCTGCGCCGGCTCGTGACCTCCGCGCGCGTGGTCGAGGGCCTCGAGCTGTCGGATCGCGTGGGCATCACGGACGTGGTGCTGCCGGAGCTGAGCGCCCTCCACGGCGTGGAGCAGAGCCACTTCCACCACCTTGACGTGCACGACCACACCATCGAGGTGCTGCGCCAGGCGCTCTACCTGGAGCAGAACGTGGGAGACGTCTTCGGCGACCTGGCGGGAGAGATCGACGCGCTCATGCGCGAGCCGCTCTCGGACGAGCTCGACCGCTGGCAGGCGCTCCGCTTCGGCGCCCTCCTGCACGACGCCGGCAAGCCGGCCACGCGCGGCGTGCGCCCCGACGGACGGGTCACCTTCATCGGGCACGACAGCGTGGGGGTGGAGATCGTCGGCCGGGTGTCCCGTCGCCTGCGCACGAGCGACAGGCTGCGCCAGTTCCTGGCCGGCCTCACGCGGCACCACCTGGTGCTCGGCTTCCTGGTGCACGAGCGGCCGCTGGACCGCCGCACGATCTACCGCTACCTCGACCGCACGGACCCGGTGGAGGTGGAGGTCACGCTGCTCTCCTGCGCCGACCGGCTGGCAACACGCGGCAAGAACGCCGAGCCGGCGATCGAGGCGCACCTCGAGCTGGCGCGCGAGCTGATGGCCGAAGCCCTCGCCTGGCGCCGCGAGGGCCCGCCGCGGCCGCCGCTGCGCGGCGACGAGCTGGCGGACGCGCTGGGTATCGCGCCGGGGC
Source organism: Thermoleophilaceae bacterium (assembly GCA_035572055.1). Lineage (GTDB taxonomy): Bacteria > Actinomycetota > Thermoleophilia > Solirubrobacterales > Thermoleophilaceae > JAICJR01. The sequence continues at coordinate 5,177 of DATNBJ010000196.1, forward strand.
CCGAGCTCGGCTCCCTGCTCGCGCGGCTCCGCGAGGCGCGCTTCACCGGCGAGGCGGAGACGCCCGAGCAGGCGATGGAGCTGGCACGCAAGCTCCGCGATAATCCCGCCGCATGAACGAGGACTGTGTCTTCTGCCAGATCCTGGCGGGCAACATGCCGGGCGAGGTCGTCTACGAGGACGAGCACGCGGTGGCGTTCATGGACATCTTTCCGTGGACGCGCGGCCACGCGGTGGTGGTCCCGCGCACGCACTCGAAGAACCTCTATGAGATCGGCGAGGACGATCTCTCACACACCCTGGCGGCGGCGAAACGGCTGGCCGAGCAGATGCGCGACAGGCTCGGCTGCGACGGCGTGAACCTGCTCAATTCATGCGAGCCGGCGGCCTGGCAGACGATCTTCCACTTCCACGTGCACGTGATCCCGCGCTACGAAAACGACCCCCTCGAGCTTCCCACTCGGCCCCGGCGTGCGGAGCCCGATGAGCTCGCGAAAGTGGCCGCCGAAATCCGGTCCTGAAGACTGGCTTTTCGGGTCTATGTGATGGTACGTTTGCGCCGGGAGCCGGCATTCGGGACCGGCTGAGACGAAGCACATGCAAGAAGGTTCGGGTTGCTGCAGAGCACCGAGCAGTGCATGGCGAAGAAGGAAAGGTGCTACATGGCGACCGGAACCGTTAAGTGGTTCAACGACGAGAAGGGCTTCGGTTTCATCACGCCTGACGAGGGCGATCGCGACCTCTTCGTCCACTACACCGGCATTGACGGGGGCGGCTTCAAGTCGCTCGAGGAGAACGCAAAGGTCTCCTACGACGAGGAGCACGGCGACAAGGGGCCGAAGGCGGTCAACGTCCGGAAGATCTAGCCAAGGCGCGCTCCTAGCGCGGCCACGGGCTACCATCAGGAGCGGTTTGTCCAAGGAAGAGAAGATCGAGATGGAGGGCGAGGTGATCGAGGCCCTCCCGAACACCATGTTCAAGGTGCGGCTCGACAACGATCACGAGGTGCTCGGCCACATCTCGGGCAAGATGCGCCGGCACTACATCCGGATCCTGCCCGGGGACCGGATCAAGATCGAGCTCTCGCCCTACGACCTCGACCGGGGCCGCATCACCTACCGCTACAAGTAGCCGCCCAGCGGGGTTCTGGCGCAGGAGCGTCACCCGAAGGGGCGAATCCTTCTGCGTCAGATCGTGTTGAATGCCCTGATCATGAAGCGCCTTGTAGCGATTGTTACGGGGCTCGGCGCTCTGTTCGCCGCCCCAAGCGCCCTTGCCGATCATCCGATCGAGCTGGGCCAGACCACCAACCGTCCGGCGGTCAGCTGTCCCACGAACTGCCAGGCGGTCGGGCAGGTCACGGGTTTCATGGCGCAGCAGGGGACGACGAAGCATCCGTTCCAGCCGCGGCGCCGCGGCAAGGTGGTCGCGTTCAGCATCACGCTGGGCACGCCCAAGGACAGCGACATCAGCTTCTTCACCAACCTCTTCGGTGGCGATCCGGCAGCTCAGATCTCAGTCCTGAAGCCGGTGCCCAAGAAGAAGCAGCAGTACGTGGTCAGCGGCCTGAGCGAGTCGTTCCCGCTCACGCCGTACTTCGGGTCGACGCCCACGTTCGCCCTCTCACGGCCGCTCACGGTCAAGCCGGGCTACATCGTGGCTCTGACCGTGCCCACCTGGGCGCCCGCGTTCGCGGTCGGACTCGCCAACGACGAGGTCTGGCGTTCCTCGCGCGACCCGAACAAGTGCGATGACGTGCAGCAGAAGGCCGCCCAGACGGCACGCGGCCAGCAGGCTTCATACGGCTGTCTCTACCGGACGGCGCGGCTGATGTACACGGTCACGTTCATCCCTGACCCGCGCATCACCAACCCGGTCAAGAAGCCCACAAAGACCAAGACCTAGCCCGGCCTGAGGGGGCTTGCCGCGCGCGGTACCATCGCGGTTGATGGCTCCTTCGACCATCCACCGGGGAGGATGAGTACCGAGGGCTGGATCTTCATGGTCGGCTTCCGCGTTCTCGACGTGGGGCTGCTCATCGTGTGGCTCGTCTGGTTCTTCCGGTTGCGCGATGACGACGACTCCGACGGCGGCGGAGGCCCCGGCGGCGAGGGCCCGGAGCCCACGCCCACCGGCGATCCCGGCGGAGGCGGCCTGGTCCTGCCGCTCGGCAGGATGAACCCCGGCAACCGCCGCGTGCGCGACCACGTGCGCCCGCGTCACAGCCTCCCTCGCCGCGGCTCGGAGCCGCTGCCGGCGCCCTCCCCGTCGCGCGTCAGGCGCCCGTCGACGCCCTCGCCGGTGCATCGGCGTCTCAGCTAGCGCGGCTCGGCCCGCGCGAGCCGGCGAAAACCAAGCCTGACAAGGCCGCAGGGGCGAAGCCATATGTCGATGTGGCGAGCCCCGAGGACGCCGTCAGGCGCCGGTTTGCAGCCGGCTCACTTGCTTTGGCAGGCGCCGGGGTTCTGCTTGCAGAAGTCGCTGAGGCCCTTGGAGCTCGGGGCCTGTGCGCCGCCGCTCGGGGCCGTGGTGGTCTGCTTGCTGCCGCCGCCGCCCGAGCTCGGCGCCTGAGCGCCTCCGCCGGCGTTCCCGACCGTGTTGGCGGGTGCGGGCGTGGTGGGGGCGGCGCTGCCGCCC
>DATNBJ010000197.1:0-3350 GCA_035572055.1 Thermoleophilaceae bacterium
CCCGACACCTGGACGGGCTCGAGCACGGCGAAGGGGATCATGTGGCCGACCCGGCCCACGTTCCACTCGACGCTGTTCAGGATCGTGGTGGCGGTCATCGGCGGGAACTTCCAGGCGATCGCTCCGCGCGGCTCGCGCCCCACCACGCCCAGGCTGCGCTGCAGCTCGAGGTCGTTGACCTTCACCACCACGCCGTCGATCTCGAAGTCCAGCTTCTCGCGCCGCTCCTCCCAGGCGCGGCAGGCCGCCGCCAGCGAGTCGATGTCGTCGTAGACCGCCACGTCGGGGCTCGTCTTGAAGCCGTGGTCGCGCAGCCACTCGAGCCACTCGAACTGGGTGGGCAGCGAGAGCCCCTCGACGACGCCCACCGCGTAGCACCAGATGGACAGCGGCCGCGAGGCGGCGAGCTGCGGATCGAGCTGGCGGATCGAGCCGGCCGCCGAGTTGCGCGGGTTGGCGAACGTGGGCAGCCCCTCGGCGGCGCGTTGCTCGTTCAGCTTGGCGAAGTCGGAGCGCGGGAGGTACACCTCGCCGCGGACCTCGAGCAGCGGCGGAGCGCCCTCCACTCGCAGCGGGATCGCCTTGATCGTGCGCAGGTTTTGGGTCACGTCCTCGCCGATCTCGCCGTCGCCGCGCGTGGCGCCGCGCACCAGCACGCCGTTCTCGTACACGAGCGAGATCGCCAGGCCGTCGATCTTCGGCTCGGCCACGTACTGGATCCGCGCGTCCTCCACGCCCTGGCGCTTCAGGAGGTTGTGCATGCGCTTCTCCCAGGCGCGCAGCTCGTCCTCGTTGCGGGCGTTGGCCAGCGACAGCATCGGCTGCAGGTGGCGCACCTGCTCGAACTTCTCGAGCGGCTTCGCCCCCACGCGCTGGGTCGGCGAGTCGGGCGTCTGCAGCTCCGGGTGCTCGGCCTCGATCCCTCGCAGCTCGTTCAGCAGGTCGTCGTACTCGGCGTCCGAGATCTCCGGGTCGTCGAGGACGTAGTACTGGCGGCCGTGATGGTCGAGCTGCGCGCGCAGTTCCTCGGCCCGCTTGGCGACGTCTGTCGCGGACGTACTACTCAACTTCGCGAGCGGCGGGCCGGAGCAGCCCGTCGAGGTCGAAGCCGGCCAGCGACTCGATGCCGGCCACGTCCGTCAGGTCGAAGTGGAGTGGCGTGACCGCGATTAGGCCCTCCGCGATCGCCGCGAAGTCGGTGCCGTCCTCGCGCTGGTAGTCCGGGTCCTCGCCATAGATCCGGTAGCGCCGCCGCCCGCTCGGCTCCTCCTCCTGGAGCTCCAGCCGGTCGCGATACAGGCGCCGCCCGAGCTTGCAGGCGCGCGCACCGCGAGCGTCCTCGGCGGGGCAGTTCACGTTGAGGAGCGTGCCGTCGGGCATCGGGATCCGCTCGAGCTCCTCCACCATGCGCGCCACGAACGTGGCCGCCTGGCCGAACTCGAACTCGCCACCCGCGCGGAAGTCGAGCGCCCGCCGGTCCGACTGCTGCGACACCGCGATCGCGGGGATGCCCAGCACGATTCCCTCCAGGGCGGCGGCCACCGTGCCCGAGTAGGTGATGTCGTCGCCGAGGTTGGCGCCGTGGTTGATCCCCGACACGATCAGCTCCGGCTCGAACTCCACCAGCCCGAGCGCCGCAAAGCGCACGCAGTCCACCGGCGTGCCGTCGGTGGCGAAGCCGGTGGTGCCGTCGCCGAACTCGACCTCCTCCACCCACAGCGGCCTGCGTGTGGTGATCGAGCGCGCGGTGGCGCTCCGGTTGCTGTCGGGGGCGATCACCGCCAGCTCGACTCCGGGCACCTCGAGCAGGGCCCGCCGCATGGCGTGTAGCCCGCTCGCCCCGATGCCGTCGTCGTTGGTGAGCAGGACCTTCATGGACCGTCTTGAGAATAGTTGGCGTCCTGGGCGTACCGCACGCGCTCGAGGTAGAGCCCGTGGGGCGGCGCCGTGTCGCCGGCGTCGGTCCGCGGGCGGCCCTCCAGCAGCTCCGCGAAGGCCTCCGGGGACATCCGGCCGCGGCCCACGATCAGCATCGTGCCCACCAGGATCCGGACCATGCGGCGCATGAACGTGTCGGCCTCGATCCAGAACTCGAGCGCGTTCTCGCCGTCCGGCAGCCACTCCGCGCGGTGCACGTCGCGCGAGAAGCGCACGTGCTCGGTCTCCGTGGGAGTGAAGGCCGTGAAGTCGTGGGTACCGAGGAGCGCCGCGGCGCACGCGGCCAGCGCGCCCCGGTCGAGGGGGTGCGGCCAGTGCAGGGAGCGCCCGTGCTCGAACGGGCTCGGCGCCTCGCGCGTGAACAGGCGGTAGCGGTAGGCCCGGCTGAGGGCATCGCGCCGCGCGTCGAACCCGTCGGCCACCGCCACGCTGGACACCACCCGCACGTCGGGCGGCAGCACTCCGTTCAGCGCGCGTGCGGTTGCGGGCTCGCCGTCGTGACTGGCCACCTGCCCCCGCGCGTGCACCCCGGCGTCGGTACGGCCGGCCACGGTCAGCTCCACGCGCCGGCGCAGAATCCGCTCCAGGCCCTCCTCGAGCACGCCCTGCACCGTCCGCAGGTCAGGCTGTCGCGCCCAGCCGGCGAACCCGCCGCCGTCGTACTCGATCGTCAGGCGAGCCGCCAACTACCCGCGCTTGCGCGCGACCACCACGAGATACTCGGCATCGACCAGCACCGAGCCGTCGTCGGCCTGGTTGAACTCGCCGATCAGCTCCAGCAGGTCGTCGCGCATCGCCGCGCGGTCCTCCTCCGACACGCTCGCCATCCGCTTCTTGGAGGGTCCGGCGTTGCTCACGAAGTCGAACCAGCCCTCGGGCGACTCGAACTCGTGCCGGATCACGTGGCGCTCGAACGCGATCGACGAGGCGAGGCCCGACAGGCGCTCGCGCGCGGTCTCCTCGATGCCCCAGTGAGAGGGGACCGGCACACCCTCGGGCATCTGCACGTACTTGTTGCCGACCGCGAACACGCGTCCCTGGAACCCCTCGGGCGTCCAGGAGACCAGTCCGACGGTGCCACCGGGCCGAACGACGCGGAACATCTCCTCCGCCGCCAGCTCCGGCCGCGGCGCGAACATCGCGCCGAACACCGACGCGCAGCAGTCGAAGCGGCCGTCGTCGAACGGCAGCGACTCCACGTCCGCCACGCACCACTCCACGTCGTAGCCCTCGGCTGAGGTCCGCGCCTCTCCCATCGCCACCATCCCGGGCGTCAAATCGGACGCGACCACCGCGGCACCCTCGCGAGCGGCGAGCAGCGCCAGGTTGCCGTTGCCGGCGGCGACGTCAAGCACCTCCTGCCCCGCGGAGATCGCGCACGCGTCGAGGAGCGCCTGCGCGGCCGGCAGCGT
>DATNBJ010000198.1:0-2290 GCA_035572055.1 Thermoleophilaceae bacterium
CGGCGGAAGCGCTTCGGGTCGCGCAGGAACTCCACGACCTCGCGCAGCTCCTCCTTCGCCTCCTCGACTCCCTGCACGTCGTCCCAGCGCACCGAGTCGCCCGACGACGGCTTGATCTGCACCGGCTTGGTGCGGGGCATGTGCTTGAGCGTCCACCCGATCAGGAAGACGATCAGCCCCATGAAGATGATCGGGAGCCACGTGATGGCCCAGTTCTGGAAGTCGAACGAACCAAACACGTGAGGCATCGGATCCATTAATCGACCGCCTGGCACGAAAGCATTACTCAACAACCTCTAACCGGGGGCTCGGGCGGTGCTTCCGGCCCACTTTCGCCTGCTCCTCGCCGTCGACCAGCACCACGTCGGCGGTGAAGTCGTTTTGCCCTCTGAGCAGGGAAGAGCCGACGCCGTAGGCATCCACCGGAACACCGTCTCGCTCGAACTCGCGAATTCGTCCAGAGTCGAAGCCTCCGGACACCACGATCTTCACCCTTTCGTGGCCCGCGGCATCCAGGGCTTCCCTCACGCGGCGTACGAGAACGGGGTTGACACCTGTTGGACGGAAGTCACCCATCTCGTGCCAGAGTGCCCTATCTACGAGGTTTTCGGAAGTGTCGAGCCGAACTCCCCACAGCTCGCCCCCCAGCGCGTCGGCCACCTCGAGGGCCGTTCTCACCGAGTCGTTCTCGTAGTCCACGAGCACGGTCACGTTCATCTCGTGGGCGTAGCGGCGGGCAAATGCGGTGGCCGCCGCCACCGTGTCACCGCCGTACGCGGCGATCAGCGCGTGGGGCACGGTGCCCACGCCGCGGCCGCCCCACCAGGACGCCTGCGCGTCGGTGGACACGCCGATCGCGCCGGCCACGTGGGCGGCCCAGCCGTCCCCGGTCTGCACCATCCAGTGGTCGTGCCTGGCGGGGAAGAACAGGATCGGCTTGCCCCCCGCCGCCTCCACCACCTCGCGAACGTTGCGCATCACCAGCGTGCGCCGGGCGAGCGAGCCCAGGTAGACCGTCTCGAGGTGGGCGAACAGCGCGTAGTCACCCTCGATCGTCAGCACGGTCTCGTGCGGGGAGATCTCGTCGCCCTCGTGGAGGGCGTGCACGGTCAGCTCGTCCCAGGCCGGCACCCACTCGCCCGAGTCGTCGTACCGCCCGGAGCACTCCTTGACGATCGCGATGGCCTCGTCGATCCCGCCGAGCACCGAATGCTGCTTCTGGAACACCTGCATGGTCACGTGGGGGCGGTGGCCGTCCGCCAGCAGCACGCCCCGCGCGAAGTTGAAGTAGGCGTCTGAGTAGTAGCCGTCCCGGATTCGCTGCACCGGGAGGCGGAAGACGGCCGGATCGAGACGCTCGGTGCGGGCGGGCGTCGACATGGAGGAATGGTAAGACCGTGACTCGCTTGTCGTGACTCGTGACTCGACTCTTGCGCCGAGTCACGAGTCACGAGTCACGAGCTTCGACCCTCAAGATTTCATCCAGAGCCGCGCGTCCCACTTCCAGCTGCTCTTCCGTCGGCTCCCTGGTGCCGACCAGCCTCTGTATTTCGTAGCCGGGCCGGCGCAGGGCGCTCGCGAGCTTCGAGCCGCCGTGCCGCTCCGACCAGGCGAACAGCTCCATCGCGAGCGCCATGCCGCCGATGGCGGACAGCGCGTCGGCGGTCGTGCCCTTCATGCCGGCGCGGCGCAGGGCGACGCTGCCCACGGTCGTGGTCACGAGCAGCGGCGCCACCAGGTTCGAGCCGCAGCGCTCGTGCTCCTTGCTGGCGTCGGCGGCGTCGCCGTCCTGTTCGTAGGCGGCGATCGCCTTGTGCTCGACGCCGTGGTAGGCGGCGATGTCGCCGCCGCGCAGCACGAGCAGCGCGGGCGCCAGGCCGATGACCGACACCGCCGCCTCGCGCCCCAGCGTGCGCTCGCCGCGGCGCAGCGATTGCGAGATCACGGCGGCCAGCAGCATCCCGCCGAGCGCCTTGGCGTCCTCCATCGGGAGCCCGGCCTCGGGCAGGTTCTTCTTGACGATCGGCACGACGGCGAACGCCTCGACCAGCTTCGACACCCCGCGCGCGCCGGGCACTCCGCGGAGCAGCCTGCCGCCGAAGTCGGGCTTGCGGCCGGAGGCCACCTGGATGCGGCCGTCGCGCGTCCGAATCGCCGCCGCCCAGTGCGTGGGCCCGTGGACGAGCAGCCCGTTGCGCAGCGCCATGCCGCCCAGCCGGAGCTTCGGCTCCTTCGGGCTCACCCCAGCACCTTCGTGGCAAGCCCCGCGTAGAAGCGGGCGGCCAGCCCG
>DATNBJ010000199.1:0-2432 GCA_035572055.1 Thermoleophilaceae bacterium
GGACTTCAAGCTGGGCTCGGGGCACCTGGTGATCACGCCTACGTCGATCTCGAAGACGCAGGTGCTCGGACAGACCTCGACCGCGACGGTGCAGTTCAAGAACGACGGCACCGGGCCCGCTCACGTGAAGCTGAGCGAGCGTGGCGGGTCGTTCCAGATCCTGCACCTAACGGGAGCGAAGCGAATCAACGTGAGCCTGGAGGAAGAGGACCTCGCGACTCCCGCGTTCCTCGGCAACCACGAGCACGGCGACGTGCCCGGAGTGAACGCCGGCGCGCCGAAGGACCCGACGTGGTCGCAGATCGCCAGCTACCCGACGGGGATCATGGACAACGGCGGCGACTTCATCGACGGCAAGGAGTACTCCGTCGGTGGTGTCGACTCCAACTTCACGCTGCAGAACAACGGCTTCGTCTACAGCTCGGACACCAACACGTGGGCGCCGATCGCCAACATGGCGAACGCCCGCGAGAAGCCGGGCGTAGCGGCGGTCAACGGCAAGCTGTACGTCACCGGCGGCTGGGATTCCAACGGGACGCCGGTCGCCGCAACGGAGGCGTACGACCCCGGCACGAACACCTGGACCACCGTCGCGCCGAACCCGAGCCCGACGGCCGCGCCGGGCGTCGCCGTCGTCAACAACAAGATCTACTTCGTTGGCGGCTGCGCGGACGGCAACTGCACCACGTCCACCAAGGTCGAGGTCTACGACACCTCGGCGAACACGTGGTCGAGTGCCGCGGACTACCCGTTCGGTGACGCGTGGCAGGGCTGCGGCGGTATCAACGGCAAGGTGTACTGCGCCGGCGGTACCAGCGGTGCCAGCACGTTCAAGAGCGGCTTCGTCTACGACCCGGCCGCGAACGCATGGAGCCCGATCGCCGATCTGCCGGTCGACCTCTGGGGATCGGTCTCCGGCGCGCCGAACGGGATGCTGGTCATCTCGAGCGGCGTCACGAACGGGTTCAACACGATCACGAACCAGGGGTACGCATACGACCCGGCCGGCGACAGCTGGACTGCGATTCCCAACGCGCAGTTCCCGCGCTACCGCGCCGCGGGTGGATGCGGCTTCTACAAGATCGGGGGCTCGTCCGGCGGATTCAGCCCGACGCCGGAATCGGAGAAGCTCTCCGAGCTCGACCAGTGCGGCGTGACCGACGTGCCGTGGCTGTCCGAGACCCCGACCGAGTTCGACGTCCCGGTGGGCGCCACCGTCACCGTCACCGCCACGCTCAAGGCGACGACTGACGCCGGCGTCACTCAGCCCGGGACGTATGCGGCGCAACTCGCCGTCAACGCGAACACGCCGCAGAACCTGAGCCCGATCAACGTCACCATGAACGTGACCCCGCCCAAGAGCTGGGGCAAGCTCGCCGGCACGGTGAAGGGCACCGACTGCAAGGGGAACACCAACCCGCTGCAGGGCGCCCAGATCCAGGCCGTCGGCAAGACCACGTTCACGCTGAAGACGGCGAAGGACGGCACCTATGCGTTCTGGTTCGACGCGACGGGCGGCCCGGTCACGCTGATCGCCAGCAAGGACGGGTACCAGTCGCAGACGCAGAAGGTGAACATCAAGGCCGGCGGAACGACGACGGTCAACTTCGGGCTCAAGGCAGTCTGCTGACCCGCAGACGCCCAGCCTGAGCACAACCAGAGCGGCCCCGGGGAGACGGGGCCGCTCTCTTCTTGGGGGCGTCGTGGTGGTGCGCGTTCCGGCTAGCCTGGGCCCACCGCACCGAGAGGAGGACGAATGGCCGGGCTGATGTCACGTGCGTCGCTGGTGGTGAAGTCGAAGTTCTCGAAGCTGCTCGACCGCGCCGAGGATCCTGGGGAGACGCTGGACTACTCGTACGAGAAGCAGCTGGAGCTGCTGCAGAACGTCAAGCGCGGGATCGCCGACGTCGTGACGGCGAAGAAGCGGCTCGAGCTGCAGGAGACGCAGCTGCAGCAGAGCCTGGTCAAGCTCGACTCGCAGGCGCGCGAGGCGCTCGCCGCCGGGCGCGAAGATCTGGCCCGGCAGGCGCTCGAGCGGAAGTCCGGCCTCCAGCAGCAGCTGCAGTCGCTCGACCAGCAGACGCAGCAGCTCCAGCAGCAACAGGAGAAGCTCGTCGCGAGCGAGAAGACGCTCTCGGCCAAGGTCGAGGCGTTCCGCTCGCAGAAGGAGACGATCAAGGCCCAGTACTCGGCCGCCGAGGCCCAGGTGCGGATCGGCGAGGCGGCGACCGGGATCGGCGAGCAGATGGCGGACACCGGCCTGGCGATCCAGCGGGCGAAGGACAAGACCGAGCAGATGCAAGCGCGCGCGTCGGCGATCGACGAGCTGACCACGTCGGGCGCGCTCGAGGACTTCACCTCCGACCAGACGCAGCTCGACCGCGAGCTCGGCGCGATCGCGTCGAAGTCGCAGGTCGACAAGGAGCTCGAGC
>DATNBJ010000200.1:0-9214 GCA_035572055.1 Thermoleophilaceae bacterium
GAGACGCCCGAAGTGGCGAGCGGAGTGAGCTTCTACAGGCACGCCAGAGCAAAAGCCCTGTGACCTGTGATCTGTGACCTGTGATCTGTGATCTGTGATCTGTGATCTGTCACCTGTGACCTGGCCGGCGGAAATCGCCCACGCCTAGAGTTACACTCATATATCAGTCGTTTCCCAAGGCTGATGAGCACCCGCGTCACCACATCGCCATCCGGCGAGCTGCTCGCCGATCGTGCCTATGCCGAGCTGCGCGACCGCATCGTCACCCTCGCGATCCCGCCCGGGGCGCCGATCAACGAGGACACTTTGGGTCGCGAGCTGGACATGGGGCGCACCCCCGTGCGAGAGGCGATCAAGCGGCTGACGCTCGAGCACCTGGTGGCGGTCTTCCCGCGCCGCGGCACCTTCGCGAGCGAGATCAACATCACCGATCTCGCCGACATCTCCGACGTGCGCGTCCAGCTCGAGGGTCACGCCGCCTACCGGGCCGCCCAGCGCGTCACGCCTGCGCAGAAGGACCAGCTCGACGCGCTCATCACCGAGATCGACGAGCGCAGCGGCGGCAGCGAGGCGGCGGCGCTCATGCGTCTCGACGCCGAGGTGCACCGCTTCATCTACGTGTGCGCGGCGAACGACTACCTCCGCGACACGCTCGAGCGCTACCTCAACCTCTCGATGCGCATCTGGTATCTGGTGCTCGACCGCCTGCCGCACCTGTTCGACCGGGTCCACGAGCACCGCGAGCTGCTCGAAGCGATCCGCGACGGTGACGCCGATCGCGCCCGCGCTATAGCTTCAGAGCACGTGGCCACCTTCGAGGCAGAGATCCGGGGAGTTCTTTGACCGGGGCCCCATCGGGCCCTCCCGCCAGCGCCCGACTGCTCCTCTCCTGCGCCGACAGGCCCGGAATCGTGGCCGCCGTCTCGAGCTTCCTCGAGAAGCAGGGCGCGAACATCTTCCAGTCGGACCAGTACTCGACAGACCCCGAGGGCGGCGAGTTCTTCATGCGGGTGGAGTTCCACCTCGAGGGCATCGACGACAACCGCGACGACTTCGAGCGCGGCTTCGCGGACGTGGCCGGCAGCCTCGGCATGTCCTGGCGTGTGAGCTACACGGCCAAGCGCAAGCGCGTGGCGATCATGGTCTCCCGCTACGACCACTGCCTGCTCGACCTGCTCTGGCGCTGGCGCCGCGGCGAGCTCGACTGCGACATCCCGCTGGTGGTATCCAACTGGCCCGACCTCCAGGCAGACGTCGAGAGCTTCGGCGTCCAGTACGTCCACGTGCCCGTGGAGAAGGACAAGAAGGCCGAGGCCGAGGCGCGCCACCTGGGCCTGTTCGGCGAGCGCTTCGACGTGATCGTCCTCGCCCGCTACATGCAGATCCTGAGCGGCAGCTTCCTCGACTCCGTGAAGACGCCCGTGATCAACATCCACCACTCGTTCCTGCCGGCCTTCGCGGGCGCCGATCCCTACGCCCGCGCGCGCGAGCGCGGGGTGAAGCTGATCGGCGCCACGGCGCACTACGTCACCGAGGAGCTCGACGCCGGGCCGATCATCGAGCAGGACGTGAGCCGGGTCACCCACCGCGACAGCGTGGAGACGCTGGTGCGCCTGGGCGCCGACATCGAGCGCTCCGTGCTCGCCCGGGCGGTGAAGGCCCACCTGGACGACCGGGTGATCGTCTTCGGCAACCGCACTGTGGTGTTCTGAGCGCGGTTAGGATCGCGCCATGGGGTCCGCCGCGGGATCGCCGGGCCCGCCGCTCGAAGCGCGCGTGGGCTACCTGCTGTTCCGGCTCGGTCGCACTCAGTCCAGCCTGTTCGTGGACGCGCTCGAGCCGCTGGGGATGCGGCCGAAGCACTTCGCGCTGCTGAACCTCGCCGATCTGTCGGAGGGCAGCTCGCAGCAGGAGCTCGGCCGCCAGTTGGGCCTCGACTCGAGCGGCCTCGTGAGCGTGATCGACGACCTCGAGTCGCAGGGGCTCGTCGAGCGCCGCCGCGACACCGCCGACCGCCGCCGCTACGCGATCCACCTCACCCGCGCCGGCCGCACCAGGCTCTCTCGCGCGCGTGAGGCCGTGAAGCTCCGGGGCGAGGAGCTGCTCGCACCGCTCAGCGAGGACGAGCGCGAGACCCTGCACGACCTCCTGTCGCGCGTGGCCGCGGCCGGCGAGCGGGATCTGCGCCCGCTCGCCTGAGCCGCTCCCGGAACCCGCAACGACTCGCCTCGTCACACGTGCCGGTTTCCGTGTGGTTCTACGGCCGCCGCGCGGCAGCGGATCACTCCGTATTCGCCCGCAGGCTGTTTGCTCGAAAACCCTCTCGTCAACGTCCGTGTGCCCGGCGAACATTGCGCTACGCGCGCAACTCCCGAGAACGGGTCCGGTTTGTGCCGTGCGAAAGGTCCACACAACGGGGAGGGACGTCATGAAGACCAAGCTTCGGGGCGCCGTCGTGGCGCTCATCGTGCTGGCCGCGGTACCCGTCACCGCGCGCGCGTCCGTGCTCGTGGGCCACTCCGGCTGGTACTGGGGCAACCCGCTCCCTCAGGGCAACTCGATCGGGTCGATCGACTTCGCCGGCGGGCGCGGCTACGCGGCCGGCGCCTTCGGCACGCTCCTGCGCACCGACGACCAGGGCGCGACCTGGAGCGGCATCACCACCGGGATCGTCAACGACCTCACCACGGTCGACGCCGTCGACGCCAACACCGTGATCATCGGCGGCGGCTGCTCGGCGCGGCGCTCCGACGACGGCGGCGGAACCTTCCATCGGCTCCCGTTCACGCCCAGTGAGCTGAGCTGCGGCTCCGCGGTACAGGGGCTCTCGTTCGCGTCGCCAACCGTCGGGTTCCTGCTGCTGCAGGACGGCACGCTCCTGGCGACGGCCGACGGAGGCAGCAGCTTCTCGCGCAAGACCGCGATACCCGGCACCTCTGCCGCGGGCGGAGGGGGCGTCAGCGCCGAGAACATCGTCTTCACGAGCGCCACGAACGGGTTCGCGGTCACGCATCAGCCCGGCAACGGCAAGCTCTACCGGACGGTCGACGGCGGCAACACCTGGAACCCGGTGGCATCCGGGCCGTTCCAGGCGATCTGGTTCGCCGACGCGAACGCCGGCTACGCGGTCGGCGACAGCAACCTGCTCTTCACCACGGTCAACGGCGGCGCCAACTGGACGCAGCAGCCGCTCGCGGGCGCCACGCCCTCCACGCTGCGCTCGATCAACTGCGTGGGCGCCACCTGCCTGATCGGCACCGCCGAGGGGACGCGGCTGATCCGGACGGTCGACGGGGGCGCCACCGGCGTGGACGTCTCGCCGTCGAGCCGCAAGGTGTTCGCGGCCGCCTTCGCGTCGCCCACCCGCGCGGTGGCGGTCGGCGAGAACGGCACCACGGTCGTCTCGAACGACGCCGGCGCCACGTTCTCCCCGGTCGGCGGCGGCATCCAGGGACCGTTCACCCGCCTGTCGGCCACGAGCCCGGCGGTCGCATTCGCCACCGGCGCGCACGGCAGCCTGGCGAAGACCACCGACAGCGGCCAGAGCTGGAACGACGTCGGTGTCCCCACCTCCGCCGAGGTGATCGACGCGTCGTTCCCGACTCCCACGACCGGCTTTGCGCTCGACGACGCCGGCTCGCTGCGTAAGACGCTGAATGGCGGCGCGAGCTGGGCGGTGCTGAACACGGGCACGTCATCGGAGCCGGAGGCGGTGTTCGCCATCGACGCGAACCGCATCCTGCTGATCGGGCCGCGCGGGCTGACGCGCTCGGCCAACGGCGGCACGAGCTTCGCGCGCCCGCCCGGCCGCGCGCTGTCCCGGGCGGCTCTCGACAACGTCGACGGCGCCCCCGGCGCGGTGTTCGCGTACGGCTCGCGCGCGCTGTTCATCTCGACCAACGGCGGCAAGACGTGGGCGGCCGTGAAGCGCCCGAGCAGGGACAACCTGCACATCGTCGACTTCGTGTCGAGCAAGCGCGGCTGGGCGCTCGACGCGGCGGGCCGCGTCTGGACGACCACGAACCGCGGCAGGCACTGGACCCAGCTGGTGGCCACCGGCACGCTGTCGGCCTACGGGATGGCGTTCAACGCCGCCAACCGCGGCTACCTGCTGATCAACAGCTTCGGCACCCAGCGTGGCGGCTTCGTGCTGAAGACCTCGGACGGTGGCCGCACCTGGCATCCGCAGCTCCTCAGCAGCGTGCCGCTGGCGGACGACGGCGTGGCCACCTCCACCGGCCAGACCGACTTCGCGATGGACAACTCGGGCCGCCTGTTCGCCACCGCCAGCGGCGGCGACCAGGGCCTGGCCTCCTCGCTGAAGCTCACGACCAAGAAGAAGAAGGTGAAGCGCCGCAGCAACATCACGGTGAGCGGCAAGCTGAACCCGGCGGCCGGCGGCGAGCAGGTGGTCGTCTCGGCCCGAGCGCAGAACCGCGGCTGGGTCCACAAGGTCGTCCAGGTGGCGAGCGACGGCACCTTCACAACGGTGTGGAAGCTGTCCCGGTTCACGATCTTCGTGGCGCAGTGGACCGGCGACGCTGATCATGAAGGCGCTGGGAGCAAAGTCCTCCAGGTCTCCGTGAAATGAGTCCCTAGTCGCTAGTCCCTAGAGGCTCGGGCCCGGACCTCTAGGGACTAGGGTCTAGGGACTTTTGTTAGTTGACACTAACGTAAGCGATGGCTTAAGCTACGCGGCGAAGTGGAAGCCGCTTTGAGAGCCATCGCCGAGCCCCGCCGCCGCGACATCCTGCGCCTCGTTCAGACCAGCGAACGCAGCGCCGGCGAGATCGCCTCGCACTTCGACGTCACGCGCCCCGCCATCTCGCAGCACCTGACCGTCCTCAAGGACGCCGGGCTGCTCGCGGAGCGCCGTGACGGGACGCGCCGCCTCTACAGGGCACGCCCCGAGGGCCTTGTGGAGGTGCGCGCGTTCCTGGACGAGTTCTGGGGCGATGGCCTCGAGCGCCTGAAGACCATGGCCGAGCACGATCAAAGGAGACGAGATGCCCGTGACAGCAAGCGCGGTTGAGCGCGAGATCAAGGTGAACGCGCGGCCGGAGACGGTCTTCGCCTACCTGGTGGACGCCGACAAGATGCCGCTATGGATGGGAACGGAGGCGGAGATCGACCCGCGGCCGGGCGGGATCTACCGAATGAAGGTGAACGACAACTGGACGGCGCGCGGCGAGTTCGTCGAGGTCGACAGCCCTCGGCGCGTGGTGTTCACCTGGGGCTGGGAGCAGAAGGAGGCCGGCGTCCCGCCGGGCTCGAGCACCGTCGAGATCACGCTCGAGGACGAGGGCGACGGCACGCTGGTGCGCCTGGTGCACCGCGACCTGCCCGAGGACTCCCGCCCGCCGCACGACCACGGCTGGGAGACCTACCTCGGCCGGCTCGCCATCCGCGCCGCGGGCGGCGACCCGGGCGCGGACCCGAACGCCTGAGCAGGGCCGGGAGGGTGGCGGTGGCGCGGCCACCGCTACCCTCTGGGCCATGCGCCGCCCGTCCACGGCCGTACCCGACGTTCCCGTGCCGCTCTAGCGGCGCCCCGTGGCGGACGGCCGCGCACCCGGCGGCGGAGGAGGCGGCAGCAGGCTGTCGCCCCAGACGCTGATAGTCGCGAGTCTCGCGTCGCTGACGGCGGCCATCGTCGTATCGCACTTCTGGCGCGGCGGCACGCCGATCGCCGCGGCGCTCACGCCGGTGATCGTGGCGATCGCCAGCGAGCTGTACAGACGGCCGGCCGAGCGCATCACCCGGCTCGGCGCCCGCGCGACCGCCGTGCGCCAGCGCGAGCGCGTGCTCACCGGGGCGCCGCCGGAGCCGCCGCGCACCGAGGTTCCGGAGGGCCCCGGGCCGATCAGCGTGTACCGCACGCCGTCGAACCGTCGGCGCTTTCACGCCAAGGTCGTGGCCGCCACCGCGGCGGTGGCGTTCGTGATCGCGATCGCGGCACTCACGCTTCCCGAGCTCATCTTCGGCGGCTCGCTCGCCTCGCACGGGCGCACGACCTTCTTCGGCGGCTCGACCCATCACCGCTCGACGTCGACTCGCACCACGACGACGATCACGACCGAGTCGACCCAGCAGAGCTCGAGCGCGACTCCGACCACCACGGTAACCGTGCCCGCGCCCGCGGCACCGGCGCCTCAGACCACCACCACCCAGGCCGCGCCGCCGGGCGCGAGCGGTCCTACCGGGCCCTAGCCCTCAGCCGCGAGCGCGCGTACCGCAGCCAGAGCACGGCGACGTCCGCCAGCAGGCCATAGAGGTGGCCGAGCGGCCCTGTGTACATCCAGGCGAGCGCGCGCTCGGGGGCGCGCCGGCTCTCTGGGAGGCCACGTCTGGGGTGGGACGGCACCGTGGTCACGCTATCGTGGCTCGACCATGCCGGAGACGGTCACCACGACTACAACTGAGCTCGGCGACTCGCGCGTACGGCTGGACGTCGAGGTCGCGCCCGAGGCAGTCGAGCGGCAGGTGCAGAGCGCGGCTTCCCAGCTCGGCCGCGACCTGAAGATCGCCGGCTTCCGCAAGGGCCACGTGCCGCCGCAGGTGGTGCTCCAGCGCGTGGGCCGCGAGGCCGTGCTCGACGAGGCCATCCGCCGCGCGCTGCCCGACTGGTACGAGGAGGCGCTGGCGGGCGCGCGCCTGGCCACGGTCGGCGATCCGCGCGTGCAGCTCGGCGACCTGCCCGAGAAGGGCTCGCCGCTCTCGTTCTCGATCGAGGTGGGCATCCGCCCGGAGGCGAAGCTCGGCGACTACAAGAACCTCGAGGTCGGCCGCCGCGAGGTCGAGGTTGCCAAGGAGGACGTGGAGGCCGAGATCGAGCGCCTGCGCGACTCGCTCGCCTCGCTCGACACCGTGGAGCGCCCCGCCCAGAACGGCGACTTCGTGGTGATCGACTACGTCGGGCGCATCGACGGCGAGGCGTTCGAGGGCGGCGAGGGCCGCGGCAACCTGCTCGAGCTCGGCTCGGGCCGGCTCGTGCCCGGGTTCGAGGAGCAGCTCACCGGCGCGAGCGCGGGGGATGAGCGCGAGGTCACGGTCACGTTCCCGGAGGACTATGCCGCCGAGCAGCTCGCCGGCAGGGAGGCCGTCTTCTCGACCACCGTGAAGGAGGTCAAGGAGAAGAAGCTGCCCGAGCTCGACGACGACTTCGCGGGCGAGGCCGGCGGCTTCGACTCCCTCGACGAGCTGCGCGCCGACATCGAGTCGAAGCTGGCGGGCGCCGAGGAGCGCGCCATCGACTCCGAGTTCCGCGAGGCGGTGGTCGACTCGGCGGCCGAGAAGGCGAAGCTCGACCTGCCCAAGGAGCTGATCCACTCGAAGGCCCACGAGATGTGGCACGAGACGGCGCACCGGCTCCAGCGCCAGGGCGTCGATCCGCAGCGCTACCTCCAGCTCGTGAACAAGACCGAGGAGGAGCTTGCCGTGGAGGCCGAGCCCGAGGCGGAACGCGCGCTGCGCCGCGAGGCGGTGCTGGCCGCGATCGTGGAGGCCGAGGGCATCGAGGTCTCGGACGACGAGGTCTTCGACGCTCTGAGAGATGCCGCGACGCGCACGAGCGGCCAGCCGCCGAGCGAGGATGCCCTGCGCAAGTCGTTCGAGCGCGCCAAGGAGCACGGCCGCGACGAGGCGCTGCGCGAGGACATCGCCATGCGCAAGGCCGTGGACCTGCTCGTGGACAACGCGAAGCCGATCAGCGTGGAGCAGGCGAAGGCCCGCGACAAGCTCTGGACGCCCGACAAGGACGCCGAGGAGCGCCCGACGGAGATCTGGACCCCGGGCTCCTGAGGCGGCGAGAGCGCCAGATGGCCATTGCTAGACTGGCCCGCGCCTGCCCGCCGAGGGGTCGGGTGAAGGATTCCGTCCGACCACCGCAAATGAAGCGAGAGCCATGAGCCCCCTTGTCCCGATGGTCGTTGAGCAGACGTCTCGCGGTGAGCGCGCGTTCGACATCTACTCGCGTCTTCTCAACGAGCGCATCGTCTTCCTCGGGACGCCGGTCACCGACGAGATCGCGAACCTGATCGTCGCCCAGCTCCTCCACCTCGAGTCGGAGGACCCCGATAAGGACGTCTCGCTCTACATCAACTCACCGGGCGGCTCGGTCTACGCCGGCCTCGCCATCTACGACACGATGCAGTTCATCAAGCCGCAGGTCCAGACGATCTGCGTGGGCATCGCCATGTCGATGGGCGCGCTCCTGCTCTCGGGCGGCGCGGAGGGCAAGCGCATGGCCCTTCCGAACGCCAAGATCCTGATCCATCAGGTTTCCTCGAGCTTCCAGGGCCAGGCCACGGACATCGAGATCCACGCGAAGGAGATCATCGACGTGCGCCGCCGCCTCGACGAGATTCTGGCCAAGCACACCGGCCAGGATCTGGAAAAGGTGGCCAGGGACACCGAACGCGACTACTTTATGAGTGCCGAAGAAGCGAAGGACTACAACCTGATCGATCGGGTGATCACGCACCACTAGCGTGGTTCCCGGCCTCCTCGGGGGAGGAGAGGCATGGCCCGCCCAACGGACTCAAACGAACAGCTCCTGTGCAGCTTCTGCGGCAAGTCCCAGCGGCAGGTCAAGAAGCTGATCGCCGGCCCCGGCGTCTACATCTGCGACGAGTGCATCGATCTCTGTAACGAGATCATCGACGAGGAGCTCACCGGGCCCGCGTCGTTCAACCTCGAGAACCTCCCCAAGCCGAAGGAGATCTACTCGGTCCTCCAGGAGTACGTGGTGGGCCAGGAGCCGGCCAAGCGCACGCTCTCGGTGGCGGTCTACAACCACTACAAGCGCGTGCAGATGATGCAGTCCGAGGACAACGACCTCGAGCTGCAGAAGTCGAACATCCTCCTGCTCGGTCCCACCGGCTGCGGCAAGACGCTTCTCGCGCAGACGCTCGCGAAGATCCTGAACGTGCCGTTCGCGATCGCGGACGCCACGGCATTGACCGAGGCCGGCTACGTCGGCGAGGACGTGGAGAACATCCTCCTCAAGCTGATCCAGGCCGCCGACTTCGATGTGAAGAAGGCCGAGACCGGGATCATCTACATCGACGAGGTGGACAAGATCGCGCGCAAGGCCGACAACCCGTCGATCACGCGCGACGTGTCGGGCGAGGGCGTGCAGCAGGCGCTCCTGAAGATCCTCGAGGGCACGGTGGCGTCGGTGCCGCCGCAGGGCGGGCGCAAGCACCCGCACCAG
>DATNBJ010000201.1:0-21508 GCA_035572055.1 Thermoleophilaceae bacterium
GGTAGGGCGCCGCTTCCGTTGTGTCGGTCATGAGGCCTTCTCCTCCTTGGCTTCCTGTACGAGTCGCAGCAGAAGTACGGCGGCGTGCTGGCCCGGCAGCCTCACGACCACCGGCACACCACTTCGAAGCACCGCGCGAGCCCCCGCGGCGGTGCTCAGTATCGAGCCTGTGACGGCATGCGCGCCGGCCATCCGCTCGGCCAGCGCGTCCTCGTCGGGCTCCTGCTCGGGGTCGAGGGCGAAGCCCGCCTCGTCGAGGTCGAGCACCTCGGACGCGCTGTCCACGACGCCCACCGGGCAGAGCTCGTGCGCCCAGTCGATCAGGGTGTCGAGGCCCGGCACCTGGCTGGAGCGCACCTCCTCGGTGGGCAGCAGTCCCGCGTAGACCACGCCGGCGGAGCCGTCGACGGTGACCTCGCGGCCTGCCCAACCGGCGGTCATCCCGTCGCCCACGCCCACCACGCTCGGGCGGCCGAGTGCACGGGTGACCACCGCGGCGTGCGAGGTCGCGCCGCCGTGCTCGGTCACCACCCCGCGTGCGGCGATCATGCCGCCCACGTCCTCCGGGCTCGTGGTGGGACGCGCGAGCACGGTGCCCTCCACGGCGTCGTCGGAGTCGGTCACCACCGCGCCGGCGGCCACGCCGGGGCACGCCGGGGTGCCGCGCGCGATCACCTCGGCGGAGGCCGTCGTGGACTCGTGGAGACGCGGCGCCAGCACCGAGGTGAGCTGCTCGGGCGTCACGCGGGAGATCGCCGTGGCCGGATCCGGTGCCAGGTCGACGGCCGTGCGCACGGCCGCCAGCGGCGAGCGCTTGGCCGCGCGCGTCTGCAGCAGATAGAGGCGGCCGCTCTCCACCGTGAACTCGATGTCCTGCACGTCGCCGTTCTCGAGCTCGAGCAGGCGGCCGGCCTCGAGCAGCTCGCCGTGGAGGCCGGGCAGCTCCTCGCGGAGCGCCGACAGCGGCTTGGGATCGTGCGTGCCGCTCACCACGTCCTCGCCCTGGCCGCCCGCGAGCCACTCGCCGTACGGCTCCGGCTCGCCGGTGAGCGGGTCCCGGGTGAAGAAGACGCCGGTGCCGGACTGGCCGCCCAGGTTTCCGAACACCATGGCCTGCACCACCACGGCCGTGCCGCCGTCGTCGGAGATGCCCCAGTGCTTGCGGTAGGCCACGGCGCGCCGCGACGACCACGAGTCGAACACCGCGTGGATCGCGGCGCGGAGCTGGTCGAGCGGCTCGGTGGGCACCTCTTCGCCGGTGTCGTCCCGCACCGCCGCGCGCGCCTCGTGCGGCGAGTCGCAGGGGTCGATCAGCGCGCCGAAGACGGTCTGCCCGAACTCATGCACGAAGCGGCAGTGCGTCTCGCGCGCGAAGTCCCGGTCGCCCGACAGGCGCGCGAGCCCCTCCTCCACCGCGTCCGTGATGCCCAGGTTCAGGATCGTGTCCATCATCCCCGGCATGCTCACCGCCGCGCCCGAGCGGACCGACACGAGCAGCGGCGAGTCGGGATCGCCGAGGCGGCGGCCCGTGTCGCGCTCGAGGCCGGCGATGCCCTCGAGCACCGCCTCCCAGGCCGCGTCGTCGAGCTGCCCGCCCGCCGCGTGGTAGCGGCGGCACTCCTCGATCGGCAGCACGAAAGCGGGCGGCACGGCCAGGCCGAGCGAGCGCATCTTGGCGATGCTCGCGCCCTTGTTGCCCACCACGTCGCGGTCGTAGGTGGAGGATCCGTCGAGGACGAGAACGCGGTCGAGCACCTCGATCACCGCTGCTCCTCGCGCTCGCGGCCGAGCATCCGCAGCAGGTCCTCGTGCAGCTCGAACCAGACCGTGTGGTAGCTGTCCACGCGCGCGCCGCTCACGAAGTCGATCTCGCCGGCGAGCACCCTGTCGTACGCGCTCTCGAGCCTGCGCGAGTACTCCCCGAGCCGCGGGTCGAGCTCCGCGAACTGGCCGAGCGGGCGCTGGGCGCGGTCGTGCTGCTGGCCCAGGCGGTCGATCACTCCGCGGTCGTAGTCGGGGTCCGAGTGGTCGTTCGGCACCCGTTCGCTGCCCGCGGGCATCATCTGCCAGTCGGTGAAGAGGGCCAGGAGGTCGCGGTTGATGCGCTCGAAGCGCTCGTAGGCCGCCTCGGCGTCGGGGTTCTCTCGCAGCTCCGCGAAGGCTGTCGGGTACTGCTCGTCGAGCCACTGGCGGCCGGCGGGAGTGGCCATGTAGGTGCCGTTCGCGCCGATCGCGAGGCCGGCCGAGGCGGCCTCGTCGAGAGCGCTGGCGATCTCGCCCTCGTCGCGCCCGAGCACATCCGCCACGGCGGCGGCCGTGCCCGCCTTCTTCACTGCCAGGCCGTGCAGCGCCAGCAGGTCGGTCATGCGGCGGCCTCCAGCGCCATCGCCACGAGCTCGCCCGGCTCCTCCACCACGGCGGAGGCGCCGGCCGCGAGCAGGTCCGCCGAGGCGAAGTGGCCCCAGCCGACGCCGATCGCCGCCGTGCCGGCGGCCAGTGCCGCCGCGATGTCGACGGGCGTGTCGCCCGCCATCAGCGCATCCGCGCCCGCCACGCCCAGCTTCTCCAGCGCGCGCAGCACCGGATCGGGATCGGGCTTCGTGGCGGTCACGTCCTCGGCGCAGATCGCGATGTCGATCGAGCCGGCCAGCCCGGCGTGCACCGCGTCCGGCGCGTAGCGCCGGCGCGACTTCGACGTGACCACCGCGGTGCGCACGCCCGCCGAACGCAGCTCCTCCAGCATCTCGAGCACGCTGGGGAACGCACGCACCTGCTCCCCGGAGCGGTCGTACGCCGCCTGGAAGGAGGCGGCGAGGGCGTCCACGTCGTCGGTCAGCGTCGGCCAGATCTCGCGGCCGGGCAGGGTGAAGACGACGTCCTCCTCCTCCGCCGTCGCCGGATAGCCGCGGCCGAGCACGGCCTCGGTCGACTCGCGCCAGGCGCTGAGCAGCGCGGCGCGGGAGTCGATCAGCGTTCCGTCCCAGTCGAACAGCGCCGCGGTGACGCTCATGGGATCAGGTGCGACACGTCGTTGAACGAGAGCAGGAGCCAGCGGCCATCCGGTCCGACCACGATGCGCGTGATTGAACCGTTGTCGGCGTGAACGAAGGCGAAGCGGCGGCTGCCGCTCGCCTGGCGGCAGGCCTCGCCGATCACCGCGCCGTGCACGATGGCCACCCCAATCGCGTCGGGTCCCGTCTCCTGCACGACCTTCTCCATCCCCGTGCGCACCCGCCGCGCCAGCGCCTCCGGCGCCTCGCCGTTCGGGATCACGTCCCAGCGCTCCTCCTCGAACGCGCGGCGCACGATCGGGTCGCCGCTCGCCGCACGCACGCGGTACTCGCCACCCTCCCAGTCGCCGAGGCGCACCTCGGCCAGCTCCTCGACCACGGTCACCGGGAGCCCGGTGGCGGCCACCAGCGGGGTCACCGTCTGCGCGGTGCGCTGAAGCGGGGTGACGAACAGCTTCGAGATCTCCTCGCGCGCCAGTCGCTGCGCCACGAGCTCGGACTGACGCGCACCGCTCTCCGACAGCGGTGGGTCGCCGCGACCGTCCAGCAGCGGGAAGGGCGCTCCGGGAATCGCCTCGGCCGACGCGCCGTGCCGCACCAGCACGACCTCGGTGGCGCCGGGCGGCAACCTGAACGGCCGCTGCACCGCCCCGGAGGCTGCGCGCTCGTCGCTCCCGTGCGCGTGGCTTTCCCACAGCCCGGCGGTCATCCGCCGTTCGGCATCACGACGACCTTGAGCGAGCGGTCCTTCTGAAGCTGGACCTCGAACGCGTCGCCGATCTCGTCGAGCGACGTCCGTTGGGTGATCAGCGGCGTGGACTGTGCCCTGCCGCTGCGCAGCAGCTCCACCGCCTCGGCGAAGTCCTCGCCCGTGTAGGCGATGCTGCCCTGGAGGCGGATCTCCTTCTGCACGAGCACCGTGGGGTTGAACGTGACCGGATCGTCGTAGAGGGCGAGCACCACGATCGTGCCGCCGGCGCGGATGGCCTCGAGCGCGGCGTTCGCCAGCGCGGGCACGCCCGAGCACTCGAACACGAGGTCGATCTCCTGGTCGCCGCTCAGCGCGTTGCCCAGCACCTCGGCGATGCCGTCGCTGCCGTCGAACACCTCGGCGCCGATCTCGGCGGCGGCGTCGAGCCGCAGCTTCGAGATGTCCACGCCGATCACGCGCCCGGCGCCCGCGGCGAGCAGCGCCTGCACGACCTGCTGGCCGATCGTGCCGAGGCCGAGCACCAGCGCGGTGGCGCCGTCGACCGGCGCGGCCAGCTTCACGGCATGCACGCCCACGGCCAGCGGCTCGGCGAGAGCGCCGGCGTCGTCGGTCACGTCGTCGCCTAGCGGGAACACGTTCTCGCCCGGGATCGCGTTCGGGATGTGCACCAGCTCGGCGAACGCGCCGGGTTTGCCGTAGGCGATGCCCTGCGTCCAGGCCTTGCCGCAGAGGTTGAAGCGGCCCTCCCTGCAGCGCTGGCACTCGCCACAGGGCTGAAGTGGGGAGGCGGTCACGCGGTCGCCCACGGACAGACCGCTCGATTCCCCTGCCTCCACCACCTCGCCCACGAACTCGTGTCCCATCACCTGTCCCGGCTCGACGAACGAGCCGTGGAGGTACGTGTGCAGGTCCGACCCGCATATGCCGCAGGCCTTCACGGCCACGACGACGTCGTCGGCGCCCGCCCTGGGAGTCGGTACCTCCTCGAGCTGGACGTTCTTCACCCCGCGGAACACCGCCGCCTTCATCCGGCAAGCATCCCCGATCGGAGAGCGCCGGACCACGCGATTTCGCGCCTGGATTGGAGATTCGCCAAGCGGGCGCTAGGAGCGCAAGTGCCGTGCGATGGCCTCGCGGGCGCGCTCGAAAATGGCGGGATCGCGCTGGAGGATGTAGCCGTTGTTGGCGCCCACCAGGATCGAGTTCAACTCGAACGCGAGCTGCGCCGGATCCTCCTTCCGGTCCACCCGGCCGGCCTTTTGCGCCTCGCGCACGAGGTCCGCGAGCTGGGCGCTCCAGCCGGAGTAGACCTCGGCGATCACATCGCGGACGCGGGTGCGGCGGGTGCCCACCTCCGCGGCGGCGGACGCGAAGAAGCAGCCGCCGGGGAACACGTCGCGTTCCACGTGGGAGAGGAACGCCTCGCAGACGGCCGCGAGCCGCTCGCCCTCGGGCGCCGCCATGCCGGGCCCCACCACCTCCCTGTCGAAGATGGCCTGGGCGGTCTCGATCGTCGCGAGCTGCAGCTCCTCCTTGGAACCGAAGTGGGCGTAGAGGCCGCTCTTGCTCATGCCGAGCGCGCCGGCCAGCTGGCCGATCGAGAGGCCGTCCAGACCCTCCACCGTCGCAAGTCGAGCGGCCTCGGACAGGATCGAGGCGCGCGTTCGCTCCCCAACTGCGGTCGTCATCGCTACGTGAGCATAGCCACACAGAAAGAACGAACGGTCGTGCTATTTTGCCGAGACCCCAAGGTAAGGAGAGATCGATGACGGCGACGGTTTGGGCTCGCGGCGACTACCCGAAGATCGCCACCGAGCTGGTCGGCTCGCTCGGGCCGGAGCTCGTGGACGCGTGTGGCATCGAGGCAGGACAGAAGGTCCTCGACGTGGCCGCCGGCACCGGCAACGCGGCGATCGCGGCGGCCGAGCGCGGCGCGCACGTGGTCGCCTCCGACCTGACGCCCGAGCTGCTCGCCGCCGGCCGCGAGCGCCCCGAGGCGCGCGGCGTGGACATCGACTGGGTCGAGGCCGACGCGCAGAGGCTCCCATTCGGCGACGCCGAGTTCGACGTGGTGATGTCCACGATCGGCGTGATGTTCGCTCCCAACCACCAGGCCTGTGCCGACGAGCTGGTGCGCGTCTGCAAGCCCGGCGGAACCATCGGCCTGCTGAGCTGGACGCCCGCCGGCACGATCGGCGGGCTGTTCCGTGCCATGAAGCCGCACGCCCCGGCGCCGCCCGCGGGCGCGCAGCCGGCGCCGCTCTGGGGCTCCACCGCTCACCTCGAGGAGCTGTTCGGCGACCGCGTGCAGTGGCTCACGGAGCGGGTCGAGCTGCTGCGCTACGACGACTTCGAGAAGCCCGAGGAGTTCGTCGACTACTTCAAGCAGCTCTACGGCCCCACGATCTCCGTCTTCGAGTACGCGAGCCAGGACCCCGAGCGCCTCGAGGCGCTGGAGCGCGGCTTCCTCGCGTTCGCGGAGGAGGAGAACCGCGGCGAGCCGGGAGCGGCACGCTACGAGCTCGAGTACCTGGTGTCGGTCGGAAGGCGGGCGTAGGGCGCCGAAGCCCCGCCTAGGGCGTGGTGTACGCGCCGTCCACGCTCATCGCGGTGCCGGTCACGAACGAAGCCTTGTCGGAGAGCAGCCAGACGCTCGCGGCTGCGATCTCCCGAGCGTCGGCGAACCGTCCAATCGGGTGGTTCGCCAGCGCGGCCTCGACCTGCGCCTTGTCGCCGCCCAGCAGGTTCTCGAACAGGTCCTCCACCATCGGCGTCTCGACGTAGGAGGGACAGATCGCGTTCACGCGGATGCCCTGCGCGGCGAACTCGAGCGCCGCCGACTTCGACAGGCCCACCACGCCGTGCTTGGCGGCCACGTAGCCGCAGGCGCCGGGCCAGCCGATCAGCCCGGCGGCCGAGGCCATGTTGAGTATCGATCCGGAGCCCTGGTCGAGCATCGCGCGCAGCTCGTGCTTCGTGCAGAGGAACACGCCGTTCAGATCCACGTCGAGGATGCGCTTCCAGCCGTCGAGGGGCGTGTCGGTGGTCAGCGCCACCGTGCCGAGGATGCCCGCGCAATTGAACGCGCAGTCGAGGCGGCCGTGCGCGTCGACGGCGCCGTCGATCAGCGCCTCCACCTCTGACTCGTTCGTCACGTCGCAGGCCGCGAACGACGCGCGCTCGCCGAGCTCGGAGGCGAGCGCCTCGCCCTGCTCGGCGTTCACGTCGGAGAGCACCAGCGTGGCGCCCTCCTCGTGGGCCTCGAGCGCCGTGGCGCGGCCGATGCCGCTCGCCGCTCCCGTGATCAATACGACCTTCCCATCGAGGATCCCCATCAGGCCACCAGGCTTTCTCTCAGCGGTTTCTTGTCGATCTTTCCCGTCGACGTCTTGGGCAGCTCGTCCACGACCTGCCAGGTGGACGGCACCTTGAACGGCGCCAGCCGCTCGCGGCAGTGCTGCTCGATCTCCTCGAGCCCGGCGCCCTCGGCCAGCACGAGCACCGCGTGCACCTCCTCGCCGCGCACCTCGTGGGGCCGGCCGATCACGGCCGCGCCCTGCACCGACGCGTGCTCCAGCAGCACGTCCTCGATCTCGCGCGGATAGATGTTCTCTCCGCCGCGGATGATCATGTCCTTCTTCCGGTCCACCAGGAAGAAGAAGCCGTCCTCGTCGCGGTAGCCCACGTCGCCGGTGTGGAGCCAGCCGTCGCGCAGGGTCTCGGCCGTGGCGTCCGGGCGGTTGTAGTAGCCCTGCATCACGTTCGGGCCCCGGACGCAGACCTCGCCGCGCTCGCCGTCGGGCAGCTCGCTGCCCTGCTCGTCCATGATCACCACCTCCTGGCCGCGCGTGGGGATGCCGATCGAGCCGATCTTGCGGGGGCCGAGGAAGGGGTTGAGCGTGGAGCAGCAGGTGCCCTCGGTCAGGCCGTAGCCCTCGAGGATCGCGATGCCGAACTTCTCCTCGAAGCGGTGGAACAACGCGGGCGAGAGCGGTGCCGCGCCGCAGATCACGAAGCGCACCGTGTTGGTCTCGGCTTCGTCCGCGCCGGGCGCGTGGAGCAGCGCGGCGAGCATCGTGGGCACCGCGCTGAAGGTCACCGGCTCGAACTCCGCCACGGTGGCCCAGAAGGTGGAGGCGCTGAAGCGCTCCCACATGGCGGTCTGCGCCCCGATCAGGAGCGGCACCATCGTCGTCACCACCTGGGCGTTCACGTGGAAGAGCGGCAGCACCATGCCCATCACGTCGCCGCGGCCCACCGGCGCCAGCTCCGCGAGCATCCAGGTGTCGGCCAGGCAGTTGGCGTGGCTCAGCATCGCGCCCTTCGGGCGCCCGGTGGTGCCGGAGGTGTAGACGAGCGACGCCAGCGCCCCGGGTTCGATCGGCTCGGGCTCGCCGATCGTTCCGCTGCCCCTGAGCGAGTCGATGTCCGTGATCACCTGACGCAGTGCGGGCAGGTCGTGTTCCTGCAAAGCGGCAGCCGCCTCCTCGGTGCAGACCACCGTCGTGGCGCCCGAATCGGCGAGGATGCCCGCCGCCTCGCGGCCGGTCAGGTCGGGGTTCACCGGGTTGAAGACCGCGCCGAGCCAGAGGATCCCCCACCACACCTCGAGGTACGCGGGGCTGTTGCGCAGGATCACGCCGACCACGTCGCCCCTGCGCACTCCCGCCTCGCGCAGGCCGGCCGCCACCTGCGTCACGCGATGGCCGAACTCCCCGTAGGTCCAGCGTGCGTTCGCGTGACGCAGGAAGGGCGCGTCCGGCAGCTCGCCTGCCCGGCGGAGGAGGAGGTCGGGCAGCGTCGAGACGTCCGTGGAGAGGTGGGCGGTCATCGTGCGCCGAGGATCGTCAGGGCGGCCGGGTTGCCCTCGCCCCCGCTCTGGGCGAGGCCGACTCGCGCGCGCTCCACCTGGCGCGGGCCCGCCTCGCCTCGCAGTTGCCGGACCACGTGCACGATCTGCGCAAGGGCCGACGCGCCGGGCAGCTCGCCGGAGCTGAGGAGGCCGCCGCTCGGGTTCACCGGAGTGACGCCGCCGAGGGAGGTGAAGCCGCTGTCGATCAACTCCGGCCCCTGGCCGGCGGGCGCGAGCTGGAGGTCCTCGTAGGCGGCCAGCTCGGCGGCGGCGGTCACGTCGTCCACCTCGGCGCAGTCCAGGTCCTCGGGGCCGAGCCCAGCGCTGTCGTATGCGAGCCGCGCGGCCTGCCCACGCGCGTCCTCGTCGACGAGCAGCGAGGCGCGCACCAGCACGCTGCCCGGCCCGCCGGAGAGAACGACCGCCGCGGCGCCGCTGTGCGACGGCGCCACCATCAGCCGCGTGAGCGGCCGGTCGAGCAGCTCCGAGCTCAACACCTGCTGAGGCGACACGGAGAGGTTCTTCGCGCTGACCTGCGCGAGGTGCTGCGGGGTGGCCCCCGATGCCGACATGTAGCGCCGCGCCGCCTGGGCGCGAGAGCGCAGCAGCGGCCGGGGCGGCCAGACCACGTCGGCGGGCCCGGCACCCACGCACAGCACCGAGTCGTAGATGTCCAGCTCGATCGCCTGGCAGCCGCGGTGGAACGCCTCGCCGGCGGACGGGCTCACGTGCTCGATTCGCGTCTCGCCGCGGAAGCCGAGCCTGCGCAATCCGAGCCGCACCGCCACCGCGTCGGCGCTCGGCTGCGGCCCGTGGCCGCCCGAGCCCACGAACACCGCGGGCACCGTTGCGGCGTCCACGCCCGCATCCGCCAGCGCGTCGCGCGCCGCCTGGTAGGCCAGCTCGGCCGTGGTGGTGCCGTGCCGCGCGTTCGCGGCGCCGACCGCATAGACGTCGGCCATCAGACGGTTCCGACCAGCCGCAGCGACTCGCGGGCCGTTTCTCCGTCACCGGTGCCGAGGGTCCCCTGGATCATCAGCACGAGCAGCGAGAGCCGGGCGCCGAGCTGCGCGTCCGGATCGTGCGTCACCGACAGACCTGTGAGCTCCTCGATCCGCGCCAACCGGTAGCGGATCGTGTTCTCGTGCACGCCCAGCTCGAGCGCGCAGCGGCGGATGCTGGCCATGTTGTCGAAGAAGCAGCGCATGGTCGTGAGCAGGTCGGTCTTGGACGGATCGCGCACCAGGCCGCCAAACGCGTCGTCGGCGAACGTCCGCACCGCCTCGGCGTCCGAGGTGGCCAGGAACACGCGGCCGGTGCCGAGGTCCGCGGCCGACAGCACGGCCGGGCCCTGCTCGCTGCCGAAGCGGCGGATGCAGTCGAGCACCTGCTGCGCCTCCAGGTAGACGTCCGCGTACGAGCCGGGGCCCGAGCGCACGCTGGAGATGCCGGCGCCGATCCGGCCGGCGCCGCCAAGGCGCTCGCACACCTCGGTGAGCAGGTCCTTGGCCGACTCGCCGAACGCCCGCTCGTCGAGCCCGTCGGGCACCTCCACCACGCAGGCCACTCCGGCCGCGACCTTGGTGGCGTGCACGGACAGCCCAGCAGCGACGTCGTGGAACGCCGAGGCCACCGCGCGGAAGTCGCTGACGGCCACGGTGTTCTCACAGCGCGAGCCGATCAGCACCACCACGTGCGGCGCCTCGAGCTTCACGCCCAGCCGCTCGGCGCGGCGCCCGACCATGGACAGGTCGGCGTTGCCGTCGAGCAGCTCGGCGGCCAGCGACGCCCCCGCGTTCCAGTCGGCCTCGATCGCGCTGCGCTCGGTGCGCATGTGCAGCGCGATGAGCGTGGCGGCACGCCGCAACGTGAGCATGTCGCCGCCGGCGAAGCGGCTGCGGCACTCCATCACCACGAGACGCCCCCACAGCTCGTCGTCCACCAGGATCGGCGCCACCAGATGGCGGTGCATCACCCCGGCGTCGGGCAGTGGCGGCACGAGGAACGGCCGAGCGTCGTCGCCCGCGGCCAGCGCGTCGGCCACCGCCGGGTCCTCCACGGCCGGCGGCTCGAGCAGGCGCGGGAGCATCGCGTCGGCGTCGTCGGGCGCGGGCGCCAGCGCCAGCCGAGTGTGCCCCGCGTCGTAGATCGCGCACGGCTTGCCCAGCACGTTGGCCAGCATCTGCACGATCTCGCCGATACCGCTGCCGGCGAGCAGCAGGTCGCTCAACCGCTGCTCCACCGCGGCGGCGCGGCGCAGCGCGTGCACCTGCCGCTCGGCGGAGTCGAGCTTCGAGCGGAGCTGGAGCGTCGACTGCGCGTGGGTCACCGCCACCGCCGCCAGGCGCGCGAACACGGTGGCCACCTCGGCGTCCTCCTCGGTGAAGACGTGAGGCCGCTCGCAATCGTCGAGGTAGATCACGCCGATCACCTCGTCCTCGAAGATCATCGGCACGCCCATCACCGAGTGGATGTCCCAGAAGCGCGTGCTCGACCTGATCATGCGCGGGTCGGTGCGCGCGTTGCTGACGATCACGGGCTGCTTGGTGCGCAGCAGCTCGAGCGTCACGCCGTCGGCGGGGATCCCGGCGATCGAGCGCTTCAGGTACTTGTCCATATCGCGCTCGCCGCCCTGTCCGACGCAGCCGCGGAAGAGTCCGGCCTGCTCATCGCGGAAGTAGATGCTGCAGCGCTCCACTCCCACGAGCGCCGCCACCTCGCGCACCACGACGCGCAGCAGATCGTCCACGTCACGCGTTCGCTCCAGTTTGGCCCCGACGCGGGCGAAGGCCGCGAACACGCTGCCGAGCGTGTGGTCGTCCGTCGCCTGCTTGCCGTTGCCGTTGGTGTTTGCCATGTCTGCGCTCCTCCTCTCCTTCACACCAGCAGCGCGCGCGCCGCGCGCGCATAGATCTCGGCGGCCTTCGCCACCTCGCTGATCTCGATGTGCTCATCCACCGCATGTGCCTGCTCGAAGTCACCGGGCCCGAACGTGATCGCGGCGGGCTCGCCGAACCCGCGTGCGTTCGGCCGCATCAGCTCGGCGGCGTCCACCCAGCCGCCGTTGAACTCGCGGACCACCGCGGGCTCGCCCGTCACCTCCTGGACTGCCGCCTCGAGCGCCTTCACGCCCTCATGCTCGGGGTCCACCTCGCCTGGGCGCAGCCAGAGGCGGCCGGCGCCCATCGGCAGCAGCTTGAACTCGAAGCGGACCTCGCCGTCCTCCTGCTCGAGCATTCGCAGGAACGCCTCGATCGACTCGCGGACGCCGTTCAGCGTCGTGCCCGGAGGCGAGAGGATCGACAGCACCGCGTCGCAGCGCTCGGGGATCGCCCAGCCGCCGCCCGGCAGCGTGCGCGTGGCGTTGGTGGTCACGCGCGGGACAAACCAGTCCGAGTCGCCGGCCGGCAGCTCGAGCCGGCCCTGCTCCACGGCGAGCACGAGCCGCGCCATCTTGCCGATCGCGTTGATGCCGCGCTCGGGCTCGGTCGGGTGCGCGGTGCGCCCGATCGCCGTGATCTTCCAGGTGGAGATGCCCGGGTAGGCGATCTCCACCGTGCGGTTGCTCGTGGCCTCGGCGGAGAAGACCGTGCCCACGCGCTCGATCACGCCGAGGTCGGCCATGTAGGCCGCGCCGCGAAACGAGTCCTCGCCGTCGCAGTCGGACATGAAGTAGACGGGGCCGTTCAGCGTGTCGCCCGACCCGACCAGCGCCTCGAGCGCCGCGAGCATGGCCACGTGCGAGCCCTTGCTGTCCACGGCGCCGCGGCCGTAGAGCACGCCGTCCTCCACGTGCGCGGTGAAGGGATCTCTCGACCAGTCGCCGGGGATCGCGCCCACCGTGTCGTAGTGCGCGTCGAACAGAACCCCGGGCTTCGTGCCCTCGGACTCGAGCACGCCCAGCACGAGCGGCGTCCTGCGGCTCTCCACCGCGTAGTGCTCCACGCGCATGCCCAGCTCGCGCAGCCGCGCGGTCACCCACAGGTGCGCGGTCGTGTCCTCGCCCACCACGCTGCGGATGGAGACGATCTCGCGCAGCAGGTCCTCGCAGCGCTGCGCGCTGACCGGGGTGGCGGAGGCGGTGGTCATGCATAGTCCTTTCGTGGGGTGGGCTGCCCGTCGAGCAGCGCAGGGTGCTCCCGGAGGCTCATGCCGCCGTCGACCGGGAGCGAGGCTCCCGTGATCCAGCGGGCCGCCGGTGAAGACAGGAAGGCCACGACCCCGGCGATGTCCTCCGCGCCGCCGAGGCGGCCGAGCGGCGTGCGCTCGATGAAGGCGTCGGCCACGCCGGGACGGTCGAGCGTGCCGGCCATCAGAGGTGTCCGCACGACCCCCGGCAACACCGCGTTGCAGCGGATGCCCCGCGGGCCGAGCTCGAGGGCGGCGGAGCGCACCAGCGCCTCGGCGCCCGCCTTGGCCGCGCAGTAGTGCGCGAGGCCACCGACCGGCGACGCCGAGTCGACGCTCGAGATCAGGGTGAACGAGCCGCCGCTCGGGATGCGCGGCGCGCAGACCTGGATCACGTTGAAGGCGCCGGTGAGGTTCACGCTCGTCACGAGGTCCCACTCGGCCGGGTCGATCTCGAGCAGCGGGGTCACGCGCGCGGTGCCGGCGGCGTAGACCACGGCGCCGATGTCGCCGCCGATCGAGCCCACGCTCTTGCCGAGCGCGTCGCGGTCGCGGACGTCCACCGTCATGCCGTTGCTGCCGTCCGGGCGCAGGTCGGCGACCACCACCGGCCAGCCGGCGGCGGCAAGTGCTCCAGCGCAGGCGGCGCCGATTCCGGACGCTCCGCCGACCACCAATGCGGTGCCGATCAGGTCCTCCAACCCACCACCTCTCCTCCAGAGATGATCAGACAATCAACAATACGGAGGCGTCTTTTGCCTTGTCAAGGCGGGCATTGCGCTGTTATTTGTTAGACGATCAGTCTGACCATGGGGACTTCTGCCGCCACGAGCGAAACCCTGACGGCCTCGGCCGGCCCGGTTTCGCTGCCCGAGCTGTACGAGCGGATGACGCTGATCCGCGCGTTCGAGAGCAAGGTCGGCGAGCTCTACCGGGCCAACGAGATCCCGGGCTTCGTGCACACCTCACTGGGCCAGGAAGCGGTTGCCGCGGGCGTTTGCGCGGCGCTGCGCGACGACGACTACATGGCCACCTCGCACCGCGGCCACGGGCACTGCCTGGCCAAGGGCGCGAACGTGGACGGCATGATGGCCGAGCTGTTCGCCAAGGGCAGCGGCCTCTGCCACGGCAAGGGCGGCTCGATGCACGTGGCCGATCCGGCGCGCGGAATTCTTGGCGCCAACGCGATCGTCGGCGCCACCGTTCCGCTGGCCGTCGGCGCGGGCCTGTCCAGCAAGCTGCGCAAGCAGGGCCGCGTGGCCGTCGCCTTCTTCGGCGAGGGCGCCGTGAACCAGGGCGCGTTCCACGAGGCGCTGAACCTCGCGGCCATCTGGAGCCTGCCGGTGCTCCTGGTCTGCGAGAACAACCTGTACTCGGAGTTCAGCGACAGCCGCCGGATGTCGCGGGTGCCGAGCCCCGCGGAGAGGGCGTCCGGTTACGGCGTGGGCGCCGTGAAGGTCGACGGCAACGACGTGGCCGTGGTCTACGAGGCGGCGCTGGCCGCCGTGGCCACCTGCCGCAAGGGCGACGGCCCCGCGCTGGTGGAGGCCGAGACCTATCGCTGGCAGGGCCACTACGAGGGCGACTCCCAGCCCTACAAGCCGGACGACGAGGCCGAGGCCTGGCGCGGGCGCGATCCGCTGCTGGTGGCGCGCAAACGCCTCGCGGGCCACGAGGAAGAGCTCGATGCGATGGATGCACGCGCGCGCGAGCAGGCGGAGCAGGCCGCGGAGCGCGCGCTGGCCGCGGCGCCGCCCGATCCGGAGGAGGCGTACGCCCATGTCTTCAGCGACTGAGGTCGCCGAGGTCCGCTACGTCGACGCCCTGAACCAGGGGATGGCCGACGCACTGGCCGAGGACGAGCGGGTGGTGCTGATGGGGATCGACGTGGGGGCCGGCGGCGGCATCTTCACGGTGACCCGCGGACTCTACGAGCGCTTCGGCCCCGACCGCGTGCTCGACACGCCGATCAGCGAGATGGGCTACGTGGGCGCGGCGGTGGGCGCCGCGATGACCGGGCTGCGGCCGATCGTCGAGATCATGTTCATGGACTTCGTGGGCGTCTGCCTGGACCCGATCCTCAACCAGGCGTCCAAGCTGCGCTACATGACCGCCGGGGCGTTCGAGATCCCGGTGGTCTTCCGCACGCAGACCGGCGCCGGCCGCAGCGCCGGCGCGCAGCACTCGCAGTCGCTCGAGGCGATGTTCGCTCACATCCCCGGGCTCAAGGTGGTGATCCCGGCGACCGTGACCGACGCGCACGACCTGATGGTCGAGTCGGTGCGCGACCCCAACCCGGTGCTGTTCGTGGAGAACCGGCGCCTCTACGGGATGCGCGGCGACCTGGACGTGGATCCGCTCCCGCTCGGCCGGGCTCGCATCGCCCGCGAGGGCGACGACGTGACCGTGCTCACCTGGGGCCAGATGCTGCGCGAGTGCCTGAAGGCGGCCGACATCGCCGAGGTGTCGCTCGAGGTGGTGGACCTGCGCTCGCTGGTGCCGCTCGACCGCGAGACGCTCATCGCCTCCGCCCGCAAGACCGGCCACCTCCTGATCGTCCACGAGGCCGTGCGCGACTTCGGCCCGGGCGCCGAGCTGGCCGCCAGCATCGGCGAGGAGCTGTACGACGAGCTGCTCGCGCCGGTCCGCCGGCTCGCCGCGCCCCCGGTGCCGATGCCGTTCAGTCCCGAACTCGAGAAAACCCTCCTACCGAGCGCGGAGAAGATCGCGGCCGCGGCCGTGGCGCTCCGGGCAGAGAGCTAGCATCAATGGCAGATACTCGACCGTTGCTGACCGTACCGCCGACACCTGAGGAGGAGCGGGGCATGGGGGCGGCGCTCATAGGCAGGCGCGTGAAGGTTGAGCGCGCCTACGAGCAGCTTGCCGATGCTCTGCGCGACAGCATCCACTCCGGCACGCTGCGAGTGGGGGACCGGCTGCCGTCGGAGACCAAGCTCGCCCAGGACGCCGGCGTGAGCCGCTCGACCGTCCGCGAGGCGCTGCGCATCCTTCAGGAGGCCGGGCTGATCGAGCGCACCAGCCCGAAGGTGATGGTGGTTCGTCGCCAGAACGAGGACTCGTCGCACCGCGAGGTCACGGCCGCGCTCCACCGGCGCAACGTCACCTTCCACCACCTGCACGAGGCGCTGCTCACGATCGAGCCCGAGCTCACGCGCCTCGCCACCGAGCGCGCGGACAGCGCCGACATCCGCGAGCTCCAGAAGAACCTCGAGGCGCAGCA
The DNA here is from genome assembly GCA_035572055.1 of Thermoleophilaceae bacterium. Lineage (GTDB taxonomy): Bacteria > Actinomycetota > Thermoleophilia > Solirubrobacterales > Thermoleophilaceae > JAICJR01. The sequence goes on from DATNBJ010000201.1 coordinate 15,945, forward strand.
GCGCAACCTCGACAACTTCCCCGAGTGGTGCCGGCTCGACGCGGACTTCCACCTGAGCATCGCGGAGATGAGCGCGAACCCTGCGCTGATCGTCACGCGCGGCCCGCTCTGGAACCTCCTGCTCCCGGTGCTCAACCGGTTCATCAGCTCGACCTCTCTCACCGGCCACGCCCTTCGCTACCACCACCGGATCCTGGCCGAGATCGAGGCGCGCGACTCCGAGCTCGCCGCCGCCGTGGCCCGCCGGCACGTGAACGACTTCAGGGTGGCGTGGGAGAAGGCGGGACTCGATTTCGACATGCAGGTGGCCGACCTCGGGGACCGTCTGTAGGACTTCCAATAGACCGTTCCTGACCTGACCTGACCGGCCTTGGCGGAGGTTTACCGTCGCCATGCCCCATGACCGCCAGCACGCCATCCGTCGCGTCGCATCAGGCGTGGGCGCGCGAGTTCGCTGCGGAGGCGGTCGGACCCGTGGGCCACGTGCTCGATCGGATGGACTCGCACGAGGCGGTGGCGCCGGGATCGCCCGTCTTCGATCTCATGGCGCAGGCCCATCGCGAGGGCTTCACGCGGCTCCCGCTGCCACGCTCGGCGGAGTACGCGATGCTCGAGGAGCTGGCCCGCGCGGACGCCGGGCTGGCCGCCGTGCTGATCACCTCGCCGCAGCCGTTCCGCTGGATCGGCGCCGAGCCGCGGGCCGAGTGGATCGGCTGCTGCGCCCCGGGGCGGGGCTCCGGCTCGCGGGTGCGCGCCGTTCGCCACGGCGGCGGCTGGCTCTTGACCGGCAGCACGTCCGCCTGGGTCACGGGCGCGGCCTACGCCACGCACGCGCTGGTGGTCTGCGCTCTGGACGGGTCGATGCAGTCGCTCGCATTCGTGCCCCTGGACCGCCCGGGCGTTCGCCGCGGGCCACCGCTCGACCTGCTCGGCCTGCGAGCGCAGGGCCGCGCGCGGATCGTGCTCGACGGCGTGCGCCTGCTGCCCGAGGAGCTGGCCGTGGCGCGGCCCGGTGAGGTCGACGGCATCCGCGCCCTGGCGCACGCCGCAGCGGCCGTGATCGCGGTGGGCATCGCCCGTGCCGCGTACGACGGGACGGTCCGGCTCGCACACGAGGACGTGTACGACGACCGCGCGCTGGTGGAACACGACGACGTCCGCCGGCGTCTTATGCGCATGGTCGTCTTGCTCGAGGCCGCCCGCTCGATCGCGGGCGCCGTGTACGTGGAGACCGGCGGCCGGATCGACGCGGGGGAGACGCCCTCGGTCCAGCACGCCGCTGCCGCCCACGCGTTCGCCACCGAGGCGGCGTACGAGATCGTCGACTGCGCGATGGTGCTGTGCGGCGGCCGCGCCGATGCCGCCGGCGCGGTGGAGTACCTCGACGGGAGCACGTTCCACCCCCAGAAGCTCTTGCGCGACGCGCAGTCCTACACCACTGACCGAAGGAGACGGGCATGGGATTCGTCAAGAACGCCGACGAGATCGCTCGCATCGAGCACGCTCTGAGTCACCCACGCTTCGTGAACGGCGAGATGCTGAGCGTGGACTTCCTCACGGAGCCCGACTTCGTGGCGTCGGTGCTGCCGCCGCCGCTCGAGCCGGCGGACAAGCCGCTGATCAAGGCGATGGTCGGCCGCTGGCAGTCCAACTGCGTGGGCGACTTCCACGGCGGGTCGATCTACGTGTCCGCGCGGCACGACGGCGTGGAAGGCGCGTACGTGCTCGCGATGTACATGGACGGCGACATCCCCACGATCTACGGCCGCGACCTGTTCGGTGAGCCCAAGAAGCTGGGCGAGAGCCAGGTGCACCGGCACGGCACGGAGTTCAGCGGCTGGGTCGATCGCCTCGGGGTGCGGCTGATCGAGCTGCAGGCGTCGCTCCCAGACGAGCTGGCGCCGAGCGAGAGCGAGGGCGTGAACTTCAACTTCAAGGCGCGGCCGGCCGCTAACGGCGTGGGCCTCGAGGAGGACGCGATCCTCACGCGCGCGACCTTCCAGACGATCGTCGTCGGCGGGCGGACGGGAACGGGCACGGTTGTTCTTCGCGGGAACGTCCACGATCCGCTGCACGAGATCCCGGTGGTGTCGATCGCCGGCGCCGGGTTCGTGGAATGCGATCTGATCGCTCACTGCGAGGCGATCGCCACCGTGCCGGCGGACACGTTCCTGCCATACCACTACGGCCGCCACGACGACTGGAGCGAACTCGACACCGAGCGCTCCGCGCTGGTCGCGACAGCCTGAGGCTGCATGGACGCGGCGCTCGTCGCCGGGGTGGGCATGACTCGGTTCGCCAAGTCGCCGCGCACCCTTCGGGAGCTTGCGGTGGAGGCCGTCGGGGAGGCGCTCGCCGATGCGGGCATCTCCGTCGACCGGATCCAGGCCGCCTACGTCGGCAACGCCGCCGCGGGGCTCGTCACCGGGCAGGAGATGATCCGCGGCCAGGTGATGCTGCGCCCGGCGGGCGTCGAGGGCATCCCGATCTTCAACGTGGAGAACGCGTGCGCCTCCGCCTCGAGTGCGTTCCACCTGGGCTGGCAGGCGGTGACCGCGGGCGCACATGACGTCGTGCTCTGCGTGGGAGCGGAGAAGCTCACGCACGAGGACAAGCGCGTGGGGATGGCGGCGATCGGCACCGCGGTGGACGTGGAGGCGCGGGCCGAGCTGGCGGAGCTGCTGGGATCGGGCCAGGGCGCCTCCGACCGCTCGTTCTTCATGGACATCTACGCGGGCCTCGCGCGCGACTACATGGAGCGCTCGGGCGCGACGGCCGGCGACTTCGCCGAGGTGGTGGTCAAGAACCAGCACAACGGCTCTTTGAACCCGCGGGCGCAGTACGGGTCGGAGCTGACCGTGGAGGAGGTGCTCGCGAGCCGCGCGATCGTGTCGCCGCTGACCCTCCTGATGTGCTCGCCGATCTCGGACGGCGCGGCGGCGGCGGTGCTGGTGTCGCCGCGGTCGGGATTGGCCGGTCCGCGGGTGCGCTCCTCCGTGGTGGTGTCCGGCAACCGGCACGACAACGGCGATCCCACCTCGGGCTCGGTGGGGCGGGCGGCACGGCTGGCGTTCGACCAGGCGGGCATCGGCCCCGAGGAGTTGTCCTGCGCGGAGGTCCACGACGCGAGCGCCCCGGCGGAGCTGATCGTCTATGAGGAGCTGGGGCTGGCGCCGCCCGGCGGCGGCCCGTCGTTGCTGGCGTCCGGGCGGACCCGGCTGGACGGTTCGCTGCCCGTGAACACCTCGGGCGGGCTGTTGTCGAAGGGCCACCCGATAGGCGCCACCGGAATCGCCCAGATCTGCGAGGCGGTGTGGCAGCTCCGCGGCGACGCGGGCGACCGTCAGGTGGACGGCGCACGCGTGGCGCTGACCCAGAACGGCGGCGGCTGGCTGGACGGCGACTCCGCCGCGATGTCGGTGCACATCCTCACGGCCGACTAGGGGCCAACCAACCCGCACCCGCGCCGGCGGCTCGCGAGCGACGTGTCTGCGATTTCCCAGCACATAGCTGGGAAAGTGCAGACAGGTCACGGAAGCGGAACGATTTGCCGGTGACCGAGAGCTCCGCTGCGCTTGTCACCTCCCTCGCCGAGCAGCTTGCCGAGTTGCGCGGCGTCCCTGTGGACCAGCTCCCGGCCACGCTGCTCGACGTGGTGGTCCGCCAGGTTGATCTGCCCGGCGGGCCCGTGTACGTCGTGCGCCCCGCCAGCTGGGACCTCCTGCGCGACGACGAGGGCGCGGCCGCCCGGCCCGTTCCCTACTGGGCGCGGCTGTGGCCGAGCGGCGAGACGCTGGCGATCGAGCTGGCGCAGTCGCCGCCGCGCCCGGGCACGCGCGTGCTCGAGCTCGGCTGCGGCCTCGGCCTGCCCAGCATCGTGGCCGCGCGCGGCGGCGCCGACGTGTTCGCCACGGACTCGTCGACCGACGCCGTGGCGTTCGCGGCGCACGGCCTGGCGCTGAACGAGCTGGAGGCGACGGTGGCCTGCGCGGACTGGACGCAAGACGGCGACGCCCTGGTGGAGCGCGGCCCGTTCGATCTGGTTCTCGCCGCCGACGTGCTCTACACGACGGCGAACGCCGACGCGCTGACCAGGCTGCTGCCGGGTCTGATGGAGCCGAACGGCGAGGTCTGGCTCGCCGACCCCGACCGTGCCGGCGGCCGCCGCTTCCTGGCGGGCGCGCGCAAGAGCTTCTACGTGCAGACGCGCGAGCACGGCGAGGTGCGCTTGCATACGCTGAGACCGCGGTGACGATCGAGCTCGACACACCCCACGGCCCGGCGCGCGTTCACCTCCAGCCGGTGGACGGAGCCACCACGGCGCTCGTGCTCGGCCACGGCGCCGGCGGCGGGGTCAGCTCGCCCGACCTGATGGCCACCGCCAAGGTGGCGATCGAGGAGGGCATCAGCGTGGCGCTGGTCGAGCAGCCCTACCGCGTGGCGGGACGAAGGTCGCCGGCGCCCGCGCGGCAGCTCGACGCGGCCTGGATCGCGGTGCTCGAACAGCTCCAACACGACCAGCTCAAAGCCCACGCCATCATCGCCGGCGGCCGCTCGTCCGGGGCGCGGGTGGCCTGCCGGACGGCGGACGACGTCAAAGCGTCAGCCGTTCTCTGCCTGGCCTTCCCGGTGCACCCGCCCGGCAAGGCCGGCGATCCCAGCAAGAGCCGCCTCTACGAGCTCGACGCCGTAAGCGTCCCGACGCTCGTGGTCCAGGGCGAGAACGATCCATTCGGCATGCCCAGCGACGGACCCGGCCGCACGGTGATCAAGGTCCCCGGCAACCACTCCCTGCGGAACACCGCGGCCATAACCGCCGCCGTTGGCCCCTGGCTCAGCGAACACGTGGCATCTAGCTCACCTTCCTGAAGGTGAGGTCGAAGTCGCGCTCGAACGTCGTGCCGTCGCGCGCCATCTCCCAGTACCCGTCGATGACTGACCCTCCGTCGCTGAAGCGGCCGGTGAAGCGCTGCGAGAAGTCGTCGCCGTCCCGCGCGAGCTTCCACTCGCCGTCGGCGATCGACATCTCGTAGACGCGCGCGACTCCGCGCGCGTCGAAGTAGTGCTGCGTGCCCGCGTCATAGACGGCAAGGCCGTTGGGGAACTCGGGATGGTCGATCTGCCAGCGCTCGAGGACGAAATGCCCGCCCTCGAGCCGCTCGAAGTCGGCCCGCCCCCCGATCACGTGCGACGGGTCGCTGGGGTGGGATATCTCGATGTCCCAGCTTCCGACGAGCGCGTCGAGGGTCCCAGCCGCAGCATCCTTCCGATCAGTCCCCACCGTTCCTCCGTCTCTTGCTTGCTCTGGGGAATAGACCGGTCCGGAGCACGAAATTCATCGCTGGGCCCCCAACCGGCGGTTGACTTGCTCATTGCCTCTGTGGCTATGAAGATCGCTAGTCCGTTCATGGACTGGATCCTGGAGCTAAGGCGGCGATCCGACATCGGGGAGACGGAGCCTTATCGGCGATCCGACCCCTTACTTCGCTGAGACGACCCCTTAGGCGAGCGTGGCGCCCAGCCACTCGACCGCCGCGGGCACGTGCGCGGGATCGATGTGGTGG
>DATNBJ010000202.1:0-6117 GCA_035572055.1 Thermoleophilaceae bacterium
CGTGTTCCCGTTCGCGTCCGGCAGCGTGGTCCAGTCGTCCTGGCCCACCGTGTGCGCCTCGACGAACACGAAGTCGTAGCCCGGCTCCGTGTCCTGTGACTCCTTGAACTGCAGCGCCCCGCTGGTCGCGCCGGTGAGGTCGACCGTGGTGGTCAGCCGCTTGTACGCCTCGTTCGCCCGCTGGGAGAACATGAAGAAGCTCCCGTCGGGCGGCTCGTACGGCGCGGCACCGCTCGTCTTCACGGCGGCGTGGCTGTCGAACTGCGGATAGGTGTCCGCCGGCAGCACGTCGGTCGTGGTGAGGAAGCGGTACAGGTTCGCCGCGTTCTGCTTCGAGTCCGCTCCGTTCAGCGTCAGCGACTGCGTGCCGAACGGGGTCAGCTCCGTCATCTGCGCGGCCGCGGGATCGCCCGCGTCGTTCGGGCTGTAGGCGCCCAGCCAGTACTGCATGAAATCGTCGGCCACCAGGTTGCAGGGCGTGGCCTGGCCATCCGGCCGGTCACCCTGCCAGGTGCCGCTCGTGGTGCTGCCGGGGCAGAACGGGTTCGGCGGAGTGGCGCCGAGCGGGTTGAAGAGCTGCTGCTCCCACGCCCCCTCGAGCGCGAACTGCCCGGCCACGAGCAGCTTGCCGCCCTCGTTCAGGTAGTCGCGTGCGGAGAGCACCTCGTCGTTGAACAGCGACTCGGTGCCGGTGCCGCCACCGCTGGCCGCCCCGCCCGGCAGCATCTGGTCGGGCCCGCGGACGATCACGTCGTCGCCGGTCTCCCAGATCACCGCCTTGTAGTGGGACAGCACGCCGAGCTGCGTCGCCGCCGTACGGCCCGCCGCGTCCACGTCGTAGGTGTCGAACTTCACGCCGTTCGCGGCGAGCGCGGCGGCGTAGTCGCCCTGGTACAGCGGAGCCGTGCCGTAGGGCGTCGGGCTCGACACGGAGCTGCGCCCCGTGTAGTCCTCGGCCACCATCAGCAGCACCGGGTTGCCGGTGGCGCTCTTCACGGCGTAGGTGAACGGCTTGGTCTTCGACTTCCTGGCCTCGAACCAGACCTTCACGTTGTCGCCGGCGTTCGTGCCGCCGATCTGCGCCCGCAGGCGGTGGTAGTAGACGCCGGGCTCGCCGTAGCGCTGCCCGCCCTTCCACTCGCTGGTGGAGGCGCTGTGCTCCTTGCCGCCGTTCACGGTCCAGTGCACGCTGACCTTGCCGAGCGCGCGCTGGGCGTTCACCTCCACGGTCTGCGGCGTCCCGTAGGACGTCGGGAACGTGTTCGGCACCATGTCCGGCGCGGTGTTGCCCAGATGCGACACCGGGTCGTTCGGCTGCGTGGTCGACTTCGCCAGGTCGAGCGCGAACGCCAGGTTCTTCTGGAACTCGGCCTCCACGTCCGCCTCCTTGTCCTGGAAGACGAAGCCGCCAGGCGTGAAGTTCGGATCGCTGCCGTCGGTGCCGCCCACGGCGCCGCCGGTCCCGCCGTCGAGCTCGACGGTGTAGGCCTCGGTGCCGTAGCTGAAGTAGGCGTCATCGGTGATGTCGCCGTTGGTCGTGTAGAGCTGCGCGCTCACCTCCGGATCGAACCCCGGGATCGCCGGATGGTCCGAGTTGCCCGCCAGCGCCTGCGTGAGCGGGGCGTCGGCGGCGGGGGTCTGCACCTGCCAGCCCTCCGGATAGAGGATGAGCTGCGAGAACGAGTGGTAGTCGAGCTGGAAGACGGGGTGGAGGCGCTTCTCGAGCGCCCGCATCGCCTTCACCTCGGGCTCCGACCCGGCGCTCGCGCCATGGAAGGTCTCGTCGCCCAAGTTGTCCGAGGCGCCCTCCAGGTCGTAGTTCCACTTGGCGTTGAAGTTGCGGTTGGTGTCGACGCCGTCGAGGTTGGTGATCTGCCCGTCGCCGTCGTTGTCCGCGAGGTTCTTGCGCCACAGGCGCGTGGCCGGCGAGACGAACGTGTAGTCGTAGCCGTCCACGTTCACCACGGGCACGAACCACAGCTCGCGCGTCTTGAGCAGCTTCGCGATCTGCCCATCGCCCCTGTGGTTGACGATGTACTCGAACAGCCGCCGCTGGACCTCGGTGGCGATCCACTCGCGCGCGTGCTGCGTCGAGTCGTAGAGAACCACGGGCAGCTTTCCGTCCTTCTGGCCGGGCTTGGCGGTGACCTTGTAGGCCACGATCGCCTGGCCGAGCCGGCTGTGCCCGATCACCTCTTCCTTCACCACGTCGCGGTTCTTCCGCGCGAACTGGTGGTACCAGTCCTTGAGCGGGATGTTCGGCGTCGCGCACGTGCCGGGGCACGCCGCCGGCTTCAGGCTCCACGGCCGGAACACGTCGTAGCCGTGCGTCGGGTTCTGCAGCGGCGAGGTGCCCGCGCGGCGGGCTCTCGCGCCCGCGCGGCGCGCCCGCACGGTGGCGCGGGTCACTCCCCTGAGGGCCTGGACCTTCGCGCCCTTGCCCTTCAGTGCGGCCACCTGCGACGGCGTGGCCACGATCAGATACCTGCCCTTCGCCTTCGGCGTTGTCGCCTCGGTGCGGTCGAAGCCGAGGTCACCGAGCAGCGTCGGGCTCACGCCGCTCACCAGGTACTGGTTGAGCGGTTGTACGACCTTGGCGGGCTGCGCGCTTGCCGCCGCGGCGGTTACGAGTCCGCACGCGAGCACGGCGAGCAGCAGTCGCCGGCAAATCCTCTCCCTGGACATTTGCCCCTCCCAGATATGTGGGGGCGGCGCTCGGCTACTCAGCTACCCAATTGCTCGTCCGAGCGTCACCCGCTGTTGGACGGTCTCCCAGGCGGGGCATGATGCCAGAGGATTTGCGGCGGGGCGTGCTGGCGCGAGGACGCTAGGCGGCGGCGTCGATGCGCTCGCGCCGTACGCCCTCGGTCCGGCGGCTCTCCTGGCGCTCCGGGCTGATCGTCACCACGTTGCTCGCCAGGCCGAGCTTCTCGAGCCCGAGGATGAACAGGCCGGAGAGGTCGATCTCGTACCAGCGCAGGCCGTGCTTCGCCGAGCGCGGGAAGGCGTGGTGGTTGTGATGCCACGACTCGCCGAACGAGGGGAGGGCGAGCCAGAAGACGTTGGTCGAGTGGTCGTCGGTCTGGAAGCGGCGGCGGCCGAAGAAGTGGCAGACCGAGTTGATGCTCCATGTGACGTGGTGGATGAAGAAGATCCGCACCAGGCCGCCCCACAGGTAGCCGGTCAGCGCGCCCTTCCACGTGCCGGTCAGCGCGTAGCCCATCGCGGCGGGGATCAGCAGTCCGGCGCCCAGGAGCCAGGGGAACGCGCGGCTGATCCTGCGGATCCCACGGTCCTCGAGCAGGTCGGCGGCGAAGCGCCGCTTCTGGGCCTGGCCCTGCGTCACCGACAGCCAGCCCATGTGCGCGAAGTAGAGGCCCTTCAGCGCGCCGCGCAGGCCCGAGCCGTGCCCGTGCGGCGAGTGCGGGTCGCCCTCGTCGTCGGCGAAGGCGTGGTGCTTGCGGTGATCGGCCACCCAGTCGATCAGGGGCCCCTGGACGGCCATCGAGCCGAGCACGGCAAGCGTGTAGCGGACGGGAGCCACCGCGTCGAACGCGCGGTGGGTGAAGAGGCGGTGGTAGCCGACGGTGACCCCGAGGCCGGTCGCCACGTACATGACGCCGAGGATCGCGAGGTCGGACCAGCCGACCCACTGATTCCACAGCAGCACGACCGCACCCAGGAAGGCAATGAAGGGAACGAGGACGGCGCCGAGGTTCACGTACTTCTCGAACTTCGTCATCGGTTTGAGCATACGGAAGTAATCTGTGCGGTTCTACCGTCGATCGGAACATCAGCCATGCCAAAACTTGAGCAATCGCACAACCCACCGTGGGAACAGCTCGATCCCTCGGTGGCCGAGGCGCTCGCCCCCGCGGTGCCCGGGCTGGTGGATGAGGTGATCGCGGCGGTCGGCGCCGCCGTGCCGGAGTACGAGGGCCAGCTCGACGCCAACGTGCGGCGGGGGGTCCAGCAGGGGCTCGAGGGATTCCTTCAGCTCGTGGCGGGCGACGACACCGTGCGGCTCCCGGGGCGTGAGGTGTACGTGGCGTTCGGGCGCGGGGAGTGGCGCGCCGGCCGCTCGCTCGAGGCGCTGCTGGCCGCCTACCGCGCGGGGGCCCAGGTGGCGTGGCGCGAGCTGTCCGCCACGGGGGACGCTCGCGGCCTGCCGCCGCGGACGCTGTACACGCTCGCCGAGGCGATCTTCGCCTACATCGACGAGATCTCCGCCGCGTCCGCCGAGGGGTTCGCGCAGCAGCAGTCGGCGGCGGCGCGCGAGCTGGGGGAGCGCAGGCGGCGGCTGCTCGAGCTGCTGCTGGACGCGCCCGCGGCGAATCCCTCGGCGGTCGAAGCCGCGGCGGTGGACGCGGAGTGGGAGCTGCCGCGCCGGTTGGCGGCCCTGACATTCGCCGGCGGCCAGGCGGAGCGCGTTTCGCGGCGACTGCCGGATGCGCTGCTGGGCTCGGTCGATGGGACGGACTGGGCGCTCGTGCCCGACCCGGCAGGCCCCGGCCGCCTGGCGGAGATCGAGGACGCCGTGGGCGCCGCCGGCGCGGCGCTCGGGCCGACGGTGAGCTGGCGCTCGGCGCCGGAGTCGGCGCGGCGGGCGGCCCGGGCGATGGCACTCGTACGTGAGGGCGGCTTCGTGGTCGCCGACGAGCGGCTGCTCGATCTGATGATCGCCGCCGATCCCGCGCTCGCGTCGGATCTCGCGCGCGCAGCGCTCGCGCCGCTCGACGCTCTGTCAGCCGGCGCCCGCGAACGCCTGCGCGAGACGCTCGCCGCCTGGCTCGACGCGCAGGGCCACGCGCGCACCGCGGCCGAGTCGCTGCACGTCCACGTCCAGACCCTGCGCTACCGCCTGGGGCGCCTGCGCGAGGTGTTCGGCGAGGCGCTGGACGACCCGCAGAAGCGCCTCGAGCTCGCTCTCGCGCTACGGATCGAGGACATCACTCCGTAACTTCGCGGTCCCCATTTCGGGAGTAGCATCGGCCTCTCCGCACCTGGCCCAACAGAGGAGGAGACCATGTCGGTAAAGCCAATTCCGGACGGCTACCACTCGGTCCAGCCGTACCTGGCGGTGGACGACGCGGCCAAGGCCATCGACTGGTACAAGCAGGCGCTCGGAGCCACCGAGCTCTTCCGCATGGAGGGTCCCGGCGGCACGATCGGCCACGCCGAGCTGAAGATCGGCGACTCGGTCGTGCTGCTCGCCGATCCGTTCCCGCAGGCGAGCACCAAGCCGCCCAAGGAGCTCGGCGGAACCACAGCGAGCCTGATGCTCTACGTCGAGGACGTCGACGCGATCGTGAACAGGGCGACCGACGCCGGCGCGACCGTGACGATGGAGGTGGCCGACCAGTTCTGGGGCGACCGCTTCGGCTCGTTCACCGATCCCTTCGGCCACTCCTGGTCGATCGCGACCCACATCGAGGACGTGCCGCCGGACGAGATGGAGAGGCGCGCCGCCGAGTTCATGGCGGCGGCGGGCACGAGCTAGTCACCGCCGCTAGAAGGGGATCGCGCCCTTGCCTCGCCAGTCGGCGAGCGTGAGGAGGTCCGAGGCGGGCACGCCGGTGGCCGACAGGACGCACGTGTGGCCGCGGCGCTGCCAGGTGACCACGGTCCGGCCGTCTTTCGCGAAGGTTCGGAACTCGACGCCGTCCTGGCGAACCGACCGCGAGCCGGACGGCGGGTTGAGGGCGCCCCCGGACACGATCGTGTAGGCGACGGTCCGGCCGCCGCTCTCGTAGTAGACGGTCCTCGCGCGCCGACCGGACGGAGCGTCCTCACGCGCGCCGACGGGCTTCCAGCTGAACTTCGCCGCGTAGTTGGGGAAGGGCACGCCATCCACCTTCGCGCTGAGCAGCTGTGGTGTGCCGGCCACCGCGCCGGGGGCGGGCTGGGTCCACGGCTTGTCCGCGAGCGCCGCCGCGCCGGTCGTGCTTAGGCCGCCCGCGCCCGGCAGGGCCAGGAAGAAGAGCGCGAACGCCGCGGCCGCGGCCGCCGCGAGTCCGCCACTGAGAATCGCCGGGACGCGACGCCGAGCCACGGGGGCGGCGCCACGCCGCTCGACCCGCGCTCGCAGCCGCGCCGGGGCGGCGGTGTCGGCAGTTC
>DATNBJ010000203.1:0-5723 GCA_035572055.1 Thermoleophilaceae bacterium
CTCGGCCACGAGGTACGGGTCGCCGTGCTCGGTGACCTCCACGAAGTCGTCGCGGGCGGGCTCGTGCAGGCGCTCCATGATCGTGAGCTCGCGCTTGTCCTTCAGCCTGATCGGCAGCGAGCCGAGGTCCTCGATGCCGCCCGTCGCCCCACCACCCAGCTCGGCGATGTGGCGGCGCTGGCGCTCCGCGATCTGGGTGAGCAGGCGCAGCGACGGCTCGTCGGTCACGGGGTCGAGCGTGTCGAGGTGGATCTCGATCGCGCGCACCAGCGCCGGCTTGGCCTGGCCGTAGGCGACCAGCACGTAGTCGTGCGGGGTCGTGGCCGCGTTCAGCTCGTCGAGCAGTGCCGTGAGCTCATCGCCCGGCCCGCCCGGATAGTCGCTCGGGTGGCGCAGCTCGTAGAGGCGGCGCTTCACCTTCGTGATCGCGCGGGCGTCGTCGTGCAGGTGGTCGCCCAGCTTGTACTTGCGCTCGAAGCTCGGCTCGTGCGGCAGCCAGCCGGCGCTCAGGTGCACGAGCTCGCGCAGCACGTGGAAGTAGTTGGAGAAGCGGATCGCGTTCTCGTCGACGTCGTAGCCGCGCTTCAGCGGCTCAAGTGCTGCCATGCACCATCTCTCCCTCTCCGGGGTCGTCCTCGGCGAGCAGGCGGCGCTTGTGCCGGCCCACCACGCTGGGCAGCAGGCCGCCGCCCGCGGACACGTTGATCACCGCCCGGTCGGAGATCCGCGTGATCATCCCGGCGTAGTGCCCGCCGATGCCGAACGGGTTGATGTTGAAGCGCTTGAGGCGCATCTGCACCCGCCCGTCCTCGACCGTCGGGAACATCTCCTCCGGGACCGGAACGTACTCCTGCACGATGTAGTCCGAGTGATCGGCGTGGGTCTCGATGATCGAGTCCCAGTCCGACTGGTCGGTCTCGATGCCGAGCGCCACGCCGTGGCCGCCGTAGTCGGACACCGGCTTCAGCACCAGGCGCTCGCGGTTGTTCGATGTGAACGAGAGGAGATCCACGACCCAGTTCCCATAGGTGGAGTTCCCGGGACGCAGGACGCGAGTCCAGGGAATCGTGGAGCGGATGGCCTCCAGCTCGTCCGGCTCCACCAGGTGGGCGAAGCGCGGGTCCTCGAGCAGGGCGAACAGCTTCTTGTTGTTGGCCACGCGGGAGCGGAACGGGTTGACCATCGCGATGCGGCCGTCGCGCGCGGCGGCGATCAGGTGCTCGCCGCCGGGGCCGGTGGCGTCCTCCAGGAGCACGCGCCGGTAGACCACGTGGACCGGCTCGCCGCGCGCGTGGAGCAGCGAGCCGTCGTAGTCCAGCTCCTCGGGGGTCACGTGGAGCGCCTCGAGGCCGGCCTCGCGCGCCGCCTCGCAGACGATCCGGAACTCGGGCACCGACGGCGTGGTGGACACGTCCACCAGCACCAGGCGCGGCGACTCGGGCAGGTCGGGCTGCTTCGCGCGGACGTGCCGGTAGGCGTCGAGCAGGGTGGCCATCAGCTCGGGCAGCATCGGCGTGTACGCGGTGTCGAACTCGGCCCTCACGCGCGGCAGGTCGATCGCCTGGCGCAGCCCCTCGTAGAGAACGTCCGTGTAGCCGATGCCGGCCGGCGAGTCGGCGTTGAACTCGAGGAAGCGGACCTCGTAGCCCGAGAGGAACGCGTCGAGGCGGCAGATGCGCGGCGGGTTGGGATAACCGGGGTCGATCCGGATCAGGTCGTCCTCGAGATCGCTCAGCGCGAGCTCCTCGCGCAGGTGCCCGTTCTCGGGATAGGCGTCGCAGAAGCGGGCCAGCACCCTCGACAGGTGGCCCACCGAGCCGCGCACGTGGCGGATCTGCCCGGGCGACACGAAGTGCGGCATCAGCACGAAGGGGATCGTGTGCCCGCCGAACACCACGTCGTGCTCCGCCAGCCAGCGCTCGATCTCGGACTCGATGGCCGCGCAGCCATCGCCCAGCTTGCTCAGCTCCACCATGTGCTGGAGCTTGAGGTTGTTGACGTGGTCGATCACCTCGGCCCCCTCCTCGGTTCGAGCTTACCCCCGCTTCCGGGCGATGACAGCCCCGATCCCTAGGCTTAGCGATCCGTTGAGACCCGTCTATCTGCTCAGCGTCTTCATTCCGGTCGCGATCGTCCTGAAGGTCACCGACGCACCGGACACGGCGATCTTCTTCACCGCGTCGGCCGGCGTGATCCCCACGGCCGCTTTGATGGGGCGCGCCACGGAGGAGCTCGCGACCCGCTCGGGACCTGGCATCGGCGGCCTGTTGAACGTGACGTTCGGCAACGCGCCCGAGCTGATCATCGCGCTGTTCGCGCTCGGCAAGGGGCTGCAGGAGGTGGTGAAGGCCTCGATCGTCGGCTCGATCGTGTCGAACACGCTGCTCGTGCTCGGGGCGTCGATGTTCTTCGGCGGCTGGCGGCGAGAGCGCCAGTCGTTCAACCGCACGGCCGCGCATGCCCAGTCGTCGATGCTGCTGCTGGCGCTGGTGGCCGTCGTGATGCCGGCGATCTACGAGCTGATCACCGGATCCGGGCTGCCGGCGGTGGACGATCTGCGCGTCAACTACCCCCACAAGGTCGAGGCGCTGTCGGCGGCTGCGGCCGTCGTGCTGCTGTTGAGCTACGGCGGCGGGCTGTTCTTCTCGCTGCGCACGCACCGCCAGCTCTTCAATCCCTACCAGCCCGACGAAGACCAGGCCCGCGCATGGCCGCTGCGCCAATCGCTCGGAGCCCTGGCGCTGGCGGGCGCCGGGGTGGCGCTGATGAGCGAGATCCTCGTGGGGTCGATCGAGCACGCCGCCGAGGCGGTGGGGCTGTCGCAGTTCTTCATCGGGGCGGTGGTGGTGGCGATCGTGGGCAACGCCGCGGAGCACTGGGTGGCGGTCACCGTGGCGATCAAGAACAAGATGGACTTGGCCGTGAACATCGCCGTCGGCTCGGCCGCGCAGGTGGCGCTGTTCGTCACGCCCGTCCTGGTGCTCATCTCCTTCCTGCTCGGACCCCACCCGATGGCGCTCGTCTTCAACGGCTACGAGCTCGTGGCGATGCTCTTCGCGGTGCTGATCGCCTCGCACATGACCAACGACGGCGAGTCGAACTGGTTCGCCGGCCTGCAGCTCCTGTTCGTCTACGCGCTGCTGGTGCTCGTGTTCGCGTTCGCGTAGGAGCCGTCTCGGCACCCATCTCACGTTCTCAGGCGGTCGTCCGTTCTACGGGCATGATCGCTACTGACACCGTCGCCACACTGCCCTGGGAGGAGCTGCACGAGCAGCTCGACGCAAACGGCTTCGCCACCACTCCCGCAATCCTCGACCCGGCCGACTGCGACCGGCTCGCAGCTCTGTGGGAGGAGGGCGAGTTCCGCAGCCGGATCCACATGGCCCGGCACGGATTCGGCGAGGGCGAGTACCGCTACTTCGCCCGGCCGCTGCCCGAGCTCGTGGCCTCGCTGCGCGAGGCGTTCTACCCGGAGCTCGCGCGGGCCGCGAACCGCTGGGCCGAGCTGCTCGGGTCCGGCGACCGCTACCCGCCGACGCTCGCCGAGCTGGTGGAGGACTGCCGCGCGCTCGGCCAGGACAAGCCCACGCCGCTGATCCTGCGCTACGAGGAGGGCGGCTACAACGCGCTGCACCAGGACCTGTACGGGGAGCTGGCGTTCCCCTTCCAGGTGGTGACCGTGCTGAGCCACCGCGAGCTCGACTACGAGGGCGGCCAGCTCGTGCTGGTCGAGCAGCGGCCGCGGCGCCAGTCGCGCGCGCACGTGATCACGCTCGAGCGCGGCGAGTTCCTGATCTTCACCACCCGCGAGCGGCCGGTGGCCGGCAGCCGCGGCCACTACCGGGCGAACATGCGGCATGGCGTGTCCACGGTGACCGCCGGCGAGCGCGTGAGCCTGGGCCTGATCTTCCACGAGGCAAAGTAAGGAGAACGCGATGATCTACGACACGGTGGACACCCCCTACGGCCGGCTCCTGCTCGTGGCCGGCGACGCCGGCCTCCGGCGGATCGCCTTCGAGAGCGAGGGCTTCGACGAGGTGCTGGCCTCGACGGGCGGGGACGCGCAGCCCGGCTCGCTGGACGCCCGCACCCAGCTCGAGGAGTACTTCGCCGGCGAGCGCGAGCGCTTCGACGTCGAGCTTGACCTGAGCGGGATCGACGGCTTCCGCCGCCGCGCGCTCGAGGTGATGGCGGCCATCCCCTACGGCGAGACGCGCACGTACCGCGAGCTGGCCACGGCGGCCGGGAACCGCGCGGCGGTTCGCGCCGCGGGCAGCGCCTGCGCCACCAACCCGTGGCCGGTGGTGGTGCCGTGCCACCGCGTGCTGCGCACCGGCGGCGGACTCGGCGGATACCTCGGCGGGCTCGAGATGAAGCGCGGGCTGCTCGACCTCGAGGCCGGCGCGGCCCTGTTCGCCGCGTAGGGCTACCTTCCAGGCCGTGCGCATAGCGACCTGGAACGTGAACTCGGTGAAGCAGCGGCTGCCGCGACTCCTGCCCTGGCTGGACGAGCGGCAGCCGGACGTCGTCTGCCTCCAGGAGACCAAGCTGGCGGACGATGCGTTCGCCGAGCTGCTTGGCGATTCCCTGGCCGAACGAGGCTACGAGGTGGCCGCCCACGGTGAGGCCTCCTGGAACGGCGTGGCGATCCTCTCGCGCGCCGGGCTGGACGGCGTGGTCGCCGGTCTGCCCGGCGGCCCGGGCTTCCCGCAGCAGGAGGCGCGGGCGGTGTCGGCCACCTGCGGCGGGGTGCGCGTGGTGTCGGTGTACGTGCCGAATGGGCGCGAGCCCGACTCCGAGCACTACCGGTACAAGCTCGCCTGGCTGGCTTCGCTGCGCGAGTTCGTGGCGGCCGGCCCGGACGCGGCGGTGGTCTGCGGCGACATGAACATCGCGCCCACCGACGACGACGTCTTCGACCCGGACGCGTACATCGGCGAGACGCACGTGACGCCGCCGGAGCGGGCCGCCCTGGCCGAGCTGCAGTCAGTTGGACTCCACGACGTGGTGCGCGACCGCTGGCCGAACGAGCGGATCTTCACCTACTGGGACTACCGCGCCGGGATGTTCCACCAGGACCTGGGCATGCGGATCGACCTTGTGCTGGCCGGCGATCCGGTGGCCGAGCGGGTGAAGGCGGCGTGGGTCGACCGCCAGGCGCGCAAGGGCAGCGGGCCGAGCGACCACGCGCCGGTGATCGTCGATCTCGACGAGGCGCCCGACGGCGACATCGGCCCCGTTGTGCCGCCGCCGTCGCGACCCGTGTTGAAGCGCGGGGCCAAGAAGCTGCCGCAGTCAAGCTGACTGCCGGCGCCGCTGGCGCCTCGCGTGCAAGCGGAGCTGACTGATCCGCGCCGCGCCGATGAGCGCAGTGATCAGCGCCCCGGCGACGGCCGCAAGAAGCAGAGCCACTCCGAGCGACAGGTGGCCGTCGGCACCGAAGTAGCTGATCTTCACCCGCTCGGTGTTCTCGAGGATGAAGATCAGGAGGAGCAACAGGACCACCGCTCCGGCGATGAGCCCTTTGAAGGCGTGGCTCGTGCGGGTGCGGGTGGGCGGCGGCTCGATGGGCGGCCGCGCCGGCTCGGCCGGTGTGGGCTCGACCTCGGTGTCCTGGGCCGGCGGGATGGGCCTGTCGGCCTCTGGGCTTCCGCTGGTCATGCACCCGGGTCTACCCAGGGGCGCGATCGCCAACCTGCTGTTCGCGCAGAGCGATCTCCGTG
>DATNBJ010000204.1:0-13180 GCA_035572055.1 Thermoleophilaceae bacterium
CTTCCAGTTGCCGCCGGTCTCGGAGACCCAGAGGCGGCGCTGCTTGTGCTTCTTCTTCTTCGGCTTCTTCTTCTTGGCGAAGGTCGCCTTCGCCGAGCCGCAATCCGGCGGCGGGAGCTTGAACTGGGTGAACGGGCGGCCCTTCGTTCCCTGCGTGACCGTGAACGGCGACCAGAACACGTGGGCGGTCTGCTGCGCTCCGCCCGCATCGCGTGCCATCGTCAGGTCCATCTCGCCGCCCGTCGCGTCGACCTGCGAGAAGACCGGAATCAGGTCCTCCTCCTGAAGCCGGATGAACCTCTTCTGCCCGTTCGGCTCGATCGTCACGTTGCCGCTCGAGGGCGCCACGCCGAACGAGTCGCCCACCTTGGCGGGCGGCACGGCGCCGATGTCGCTCACGCGCCGGATGGTGGCGTTGGCCGTGTCGGACACGAGGAAGCCGCCGTTCGGGTCGAGCGTGATGCCGGCCGGCTGGTTGAGCTGGGCGCTCTTCGCCAGGCCGCCGTTGCCCGAGTTGCCGGCGCTCGTGCCGGCCACCGTGAAGATCGCACCCATCGGCGTGATGCGGCGGATGCGGTCGTTGGCGGTGTCGGCCACGATGAAGCCGCCGTGCGCGGCGGCCACGATGCTCGCGGGCGCGTCGAGCTTGGCGTGCGAGGCGGGATCGCCGTCGCCGCTGAAGCCGGCGCCAAGTCCCGCGACCGTCGTGATGACCCCGGTCGTGGGATCCACGCGGCGGACGCGGCTGTTGCCCGAGTCCGCGATCAGGATCGCGCCGTCGGATGCGAGCGTCACGTCGCGCGGCTGGTTGAGCTGCGCGCGCGTGGCCGGCCCGTTGTCGCCGCCGTAGCCGCGGCTCGTGCCCGCCACCGTGGTGATGATCCCGTTCGGCGCGATCTTGCGAATGCGGTCGTTGCCGGTGTCGGCGACCAGGATCGAGCCGTCCGGCATCACTGCGGTGTCGCTTGGGAAGGACAGCGCGGCGTTGGTCGCCGGACCGCCGTCGCCGCTCAGCCCGCGGTCGGTGCCGGCGATCGTGGTGATGATCCCGTTCGCGTCGACCTTGCGGATCACGTGGTTGAACGTGTCGGCGATCAGATAGGCGCCGCCGGTGAGCGGCGTGACGCCCTCCGGATGGTCGAGCAGCGCATCCACGGCGGGGCCGTGGTCGCCGTCGAAGCCGGCGTCAGAGCCGGCCACCGTGTTGATGATCCCGTTCTGCGTCACCTCGCGGATGCGGTTGTTGTTGAAGTCCGCGATCACGTAGGTGTTCGCACTGAGGAATGCGACGTCGGCCGGCGCGTTCATCAGCGCCTGGTTGGCGGGGCCGCCGTCGCCCGCGAAACCCGGAACGGTGCCGGCCACGCCGGAGATCGTCCCGTCGGTGGCGCGCGCGAACGCCGACGGCGCCGCGATGGCGAGGATCGCGAACGCTGCGGCGACGGTGGCTCGAAGCTGTGTTGTCATCGGGACCTGGGCATTTGTTCAACCCTCGAGCGCCACCCTAGCTGCGGCGCAGGGGACGAACGTTCGCGTCCTTGACGGTTGTTGTGTAACGCGGTTTACGCTTGAGAGACCGTGCGCGCGCGCCGTCACAGACAGCGGGCCCTGCTGCTGGCGGCGGTCGGCCTGCTGGCGGCCGGGATCGGCATCCTGTCGTGGGCCACCCCACTGGCACGGCGCGTGGAGCTGTCGAGCGTGGACGCGCGGTTCGACGTGCGCGGGAAGCAGAAGCCGCCGGCGGATGTCGTCGTGGTCGGGCTCGACGCGAAGTCGCTGGCGCAGCTCAACGCGCCGGCCCCGATTCCAAGGCATTACCACGCCGAGGTCATCGATCGGCTGCGCCAGGCCGGAGCGAAGGTGATCGCGTACGACTTCCAGTTCACGAATCAAACGAAGCCCGACGATGACGGCGCTCTGCTCGACTCGCTCGCGCGCACACCCGGCGTGATCCTCGGCACGACGCTGATCGGACCCGGGGGCGGCGTGCTGGGCTCAGCCAAGACGCGCGCCGCCACCCACGTGATTCCAGCGAGCACGGCGTATCCGCCGCGCGCGCAGCGGGGCGGGGTCTTCCGGCGCGTGGTCTACTCGAACGGCCTGCAGTCGTTCTCGGTCGCCGCCGCGGAGCGCGCGCTCGGTCACCCGGTGGATCGCTCGAAGTTCAAGGGCGATGGCGCCTGGATCGACTTCGCCGGGCCGGCCGGCACCGTGCGAACGCTCTCCTTCGTCGATGTCCTGAACGGCAGGGCCGGTGACCTGAGAGGGAAGGTCGTGGTGGTCGGCGCCACCGACCCGATCCTGCAGGACGTGCACCCGACCGCGGCGGGCGAAGGGATGCCCGGGCCCGAGATCAACGCGAACGCCATCGCCACGATCCTCCGCGACTTCCCACTGCGCGAATCCGCCGGCTGGCTCTCGGTCCTCATGATCCTCATCGCGGGCATCGCGACCCCGATGGGCGCCATCCGCTGGCACGGCCTCAGGTGGCTCCCCATCCCGATCGCGCTGGCAGTGGCGATCCCGGTCATCGCCCAGCTCGCCTTCAACGGCGGCGCGATCCTGCCGGTCGCCGCGCCCGGGCTCGCGCTGATCGTCAGCTTCCTGGGCACCCTCGCGGTCGCCTACTGGACCGACATAAGAGAACGGCGCCGCCTGCGCGCGACCTTCGCTCGCTTCGTCCCGCCCCAGGTGGTCGACGAAGTGATCGCCCAGGCGGACGACGACCTCCGCCTCGGGGGCACGGAGCTCAACAGCACCGTGATGTTCTGCGACCTCCGCGGCTTCACGAGCGTCGCCGAGCACCTCCCGGCCGAGCAGGTCATCGACATCCTCAACCGCTACCTCACCGAGATGAGCGACGCGATCCTCGAGCACGGCGGCACGGTGGTGTCCTACATGGGCGACGGGATCATGGCCGTGTTCGGCGCGCCGCTCGAGCAGCACGACCACGCCGACCGCGCGCTGGCGGCGGCCAGGGAGATGCTCGAGACCCGGCTCGACCGCTTCAACACGTGGGCCACGGAGCTCGGCATCAGCGAGCCCTTCCGAATGGGGATCGGTCTCAACAGCGGGCCGGTGATGTCGGGCAACGTGGGCTCGACCAGGCGGCTCGAGTACACGGCGATCGGCGACACGACGAACACCGCCTCGCGGCTCGAGGGCATGACCAAGGACGCCGGCTGCCCGCTGCTCGTTTCCGACACGACCAGGGAAGCCCTGCGGAACAGCCACGAGCTCGCCTTCGTGGGCGAGCTCGAGATTCGCGGCCGGACTAACACGCTCAAGGCCTGGACGCTTCAGAACGACAGCGGGGCCGGCCACATGGCCGACCCCGCTGAGTCCGAGGAAACGACGCCTAGCGCTTGATCGTCACACGCGCCTTGCTGAGGCCCGAATTGCCCGCGGCGTCCTTCGCCGACGCGGTCGCCTGGGCGTTCAGCTTGCGCAGCTTCTTGACGAGCCGCTGGTTCTTGCGCGACAGGTGGATCTTCACCTTGGCGGTCTGGCCGCCACCGATGTTGAACGCACCGGCGCCGATCCTGCTGCCGTGCGCGCCGCGCAGCAGCGAGGCGAGCGACAGGCGGCCGGAGCAGGAGCGCTCGCCGGCCGGGCAGACGATCCGCATCGTGATGAAGCCCTTACGGCTCATCTTGACCGAGTGCGGGGCGATGCCCACACGCGGCGCGGTCGTGTCGGCGGGCGGCTGGGCGAGCACGTCGACGGCGTGCGTGACGATGTCCTGCAGGCCGTTGTCGTCGGTCACGCGCAGGCGCACGTTCACGGTGCCCGTCGTGTTGTACTTCATGGTCGCCTTGGGGCTGCCATGCGTGTCGGTCTCGAACGTGCCGTTGCCGTCGAGGTCCCACGCGTGGTCCACGACCTTGCTGTCGTCGCTGGACTGCGAGCCGTCGAAGCGGACGGTCTCGTTCACGACGGCCGGGCTGGGAGCGAACGTGAACGCGGCCGAGGGGGCCCGGGTCACGGTCTCGTTCACCGAGGCGATGCCGGTCGTGCCATGCGAGTCGGTCACACGCACGCGAACGGTGCGCTGGCCGAGCGACTGGTACGACGCCTGTGCGCTGGGCGTCGTGCCCGTGTTGGTCTCGAACGTGCCGTTGCCGTCGAGATCCCACGAGTAGTTGCTCACTCCACCGTCGCCGGTCGAGCCGGCGGCGCTGAAGCTGACCTGCTGGCCGAGCAGCGCAACCTGCGGAGCGGCGGCGATGACGGCCTTCGGGGCGTTGTAGACGGTGAGGTCGTGCGTCGCGGTATCGGTCTTGCCGCTGTTGTCGGCGTCGATCACCTTGAGGCCGATGTGGTACACGCCGGCGATCGGGTACTTCTTGAACACGACGGAGCCACCGTGGGTCTCGTACGTGCCGTTGCCGTCGAGGTCCCACTCGTAGTCGGCGGCCCCGCTCGGCGTGAACGAGGTGTGCGCGTCGAACTTCACGCCACGGATGAGGGCGTTGGGCAGGGCGGCGGCCTTCGCCTTGGCGGCCTTCACGGGCTGGATGACGCCGGTGCCGCCGATCTCGATGGTGCTCACGCCGCCGTTCACGACGACGGGGTTCGGGGTGATGGTGAACTTGGCGATCGTGTTGAGCGGGGGCGGCTGGTTGGTGCCGGTGCCGCCACCGTTGTTGTTGGGCAGGGCGCTCGCGGGATTCGCGATTGCCATGAGACCGATGATCGCGAGCAGCGAGCCGGCGACCATCGAAGCGATACGGCGGGTAAGGCGGGAGATGAGGAACGAGGTGGGCATTTGAGCTCCTTGGTTGGTGGTGGAAACCTCGCTGCCCATGCTCGAAGAAAGCCGCGGGGCCAACCATCAGCCCCGCGGCGTTCGTTGTGTCAAATCCGCGACATTCAGGCAGCGGCCATGGCCAGCTCCCCCTCCCGGCTGCGGTCCTCCGCGCGGGTCAGGGCGATCGCCAGCAGCGAGGCGACGATCCCCAGAGCGCCGCAGGCGGACGCGGCGATGGAGAACGCGCGGCCGGTGTCGTCGCCGTGCGCCATGCCGAGGAACTGGCTGCCGATCGTGGCCACGCCCAGCGCGTAGAAGAGCTGGACCGCCGTGGTCAGCAGACCGCTGGCGTCGCGGGCCTTCTCCACCGGCACGCCGGCCACCGCGCGCGCGATCACCGGGCTGTAGCCGGCGCCGAAGCCGGCGCCCGCCACGGCGAGGAGGGGCAGCATCAGCGCGTCGTGCCAGGAGCCGCCGCCCGCCGCGAGGCCGAGGTTGGCGTAGCCGGCCGCCATCGCCGCCAGCCCGGCGGCGGCCACGCGGCGCACCAGCCGTGGCGGCAGCATCGGCGCCGCCAGGCTGGTCACCGCGAACCCAAGCGCGTAGGGCCCGAACGTCAGCCCGCTGCGCAGCGGACTCTCACCGAGTCCGCCCTGGAGGTGGAGCGTCAGCGCGAACAGGAAGCCGCCGTACGCCACCATCTGCGCCGCCACCGAGGTCAGTCCGAGCGACACCGGCGCGTGGCGCAGAAGACGAAGGTCGATCAGCGGATCGCCGCCGCGGAGCTGCTCGCGACGCAGGTGCAGGACGAGCGCCACGCCCGTCGGCACGGACCCCGCCAGGCAGACCCAGACCCACGTGGCCCAGCGGGCCTGGTGACCGAACACGAGCGGAACCATCAGCAGCACCACGAAGTCGGTGAGCAGGGCCACGCCCACCGGATCCATGCGGCGCGGCCTGTCCGCGCGCGTGTCGGGCAGGAAGCGCGGGCCGAGCGCCATCAGCGCGATGCCCACCGGCACGTTCACGAGGAACACCGGCCGCCAGGACGAGCCGGCGATGTCGGCGCTCACCAGCGCCCCGCCGACGATCTGGCCGACGACGGCGCCCGCGCAGATCACCGTGGCATACAGCGCGAGCGCGCGGGCGCGCGACTCGCCCGTGTACCAGTGCTGGATCACGGTGACGACCTGCGGGGTCATGGCCGCGCCCGACGCGCCCTGGAGGATGCGCGCCGCCACGAGAACCTCGGGCGACCAGGCGAGGCCGCACAGCAGCGAGGTGAGCGTGAAGCCCACCAGACCGCCGAGGAACAGCTTGCGGTGGCCGCGGTCGTCACCCAGGCGCGCGCCGGTGACGAGCAGCGCGGCGAACGCCACGCTGTAGCCAGAGATCACGAGCTGGAGCGCCGCGCCCGACAGGTTCAGGTCCGCCTGCATCTTCGGCGCGCCGACGTTGACGATCGACACGTCGAGGGCCGTCATGAACGTGCCGGCCAGCAGGATCGCCAGCGCCACGGCTCCTCCGGTACGACTCTTCGCTGTCATCGAAGCCTCCATCGATTAGGTTCTCCCGCAAGGTCGCAGCGGGAGGGAGGCGTGTCGATTCCGTCAGAGGTAGGTGCGGTGCGTCAGCAGACGGTGGCGACGCGCACCAGCGCGCAGCCGGGGGTGAATGGGACCGTCTCCGTCACGAAGTCGGTCACGGTCGTCGTCGTGGAGATGATCACCGCCGAGGTCACCGGGTTCAGAATCGTGGTCGTGGTCTCCGGCACCGTCTCGGTCTTGGTCACGGTACTCGGGTAGACGGTCGTGGTGAAGGTCTGGGTCCCGAGGTTCGTGACGGTCACCCAGCGCGTCACGTTCCCACCCGTGTGGGTGCTCGTGTAGGTCGTCCGCCTGGTCGACGTGGTGGTGTGATTCACCGTCTTCGTGGTGAGCACCCGCTTGGTGGTCGTCCTGTACTTGGTCACCGTGCGATGGACAGTGGTCACGCACAGCGGGTGATAGCCGCCGGCCGCGTGCGCCTGCTTCGAGCAGGGCGAGTAGCCGCGGGGCGCGATGCCCTTGCCGCCGGTGTGCGAGAAGGCGAGGCCCACCGGCGAGAGCAGCCCGCCGACGAACACCGCGATGACGATCTTCTTCAGCATCTCAGCCGGGCACCGGGGTGGTCACGGGGCCGCCGCTGGTCACGGTGACCGTGACGGTGGTGGTCACGGTCGCGGTCTGGGTCTCGGTCGTGGTGGTCACGATCGTGTCGCTCGTCACCGTTGCCGTCCCCGTGGTCGCCGTCGTGGTGGTCGTGGTCGGGTCGCTCGCCGACACTGTCGTCGTCGTGAGGACACGATCAGAGACGGTGGTCGTCTTGTAGACCGTCGAGCCGGGCTTGTTCGTGGTGGTGGTGTACCTGCGAGTGGTCACGACCGTGTGGTTGTTGGTCTTGGTCGTCGTGACCGGGGCGTAGTAGGTCTTCGTCTTCGTCACGGTCGTGGTCACAACGACCACGCACTTCTTGACGTGCTGGTAGCCGGCGGAGTGCGCCTTCTTCTTGGAGTAGTAGGCGCAGTGCGTCCCAGTGGTTTTGCCGCCCCGCACGGCGCCCTTGCCACCGGTGTTGGACAGGGCAAGACCGACGGGCGCGAGAACTGCCCCTGCCACGAGCCCAATCAGCAGCTTCCGTACCACCGTTGGGGGACGCTATCCGCGCCCGCTTGCGGTTGTCAAGCGTTATTCGAGGGATCGATGCGGATCAGAGATACGCGCGCAGGAACTCGGCCGTGGCCTTGTCCGCCGGGAAGAACGACTCGATCGCGAGCTCCGCCACCGTGATGTCCACCGCGGTGCCGAACGTGGTCACCGTGCTGAAGAACGACAGCTCTCGGTCGCCGCCGTCGAGCTTCAGTGAGACCACGATGTCGTTCGCCACGCTGTGCCCGCCGTTCGACTCGAGCGGCGGCGCCGGATAGGCGGCCAGCTCCTCGTAAAGCGTCGTGAGCTGCGGGTCGCTCGTCACGGCGATCTGCCGCGCGAGGCGCTCGAGCAGGTGCGCCCGCCACTCGGCGAGGTTGAGGATGCGCGGGGCCATCCCCTCGGGATGCAGCGCCACGCGCAGGGCGTTCACCGGCGGCTCGAGCAGGTCGGGCGCGACGCCCTCGGTGATCAGCGCCACGCCGCGGTTGGCCGCGACCATCTCCCAGTGCTGGTCCACGAGCAGCGCGGGGTAGGGCTCGTGGCCACCGAGCACGAGCTCGATCGCCTCCCGCACCGGCTGCATCTCCGGGTCGTCGAGCTCGCGCTGCCCATACACGGGCGCGTAACCGGCTGCGAGCAGAAGCTGGTTGCGATCACGCAGCGGCACCTCGAGCTGCTCCGCCAGGTGCAGCACCATCTCCGAGCTGGGCTTCGAGCGCCCGGTCTCCACGAAGCTCAGGTGCCGCGCGGACACGCCCGCGTCGAGCGCCAGGTCGAGCTGGCTGAGCCGCCGCCGCTGGCGCCAGTCGCGCAGCAGCGTCCCCACCGGTGGCCGTTCACGTACCTCGTTCATCGCCGGCCGAAGATAGCGCCGTCGCTTCGCCGGCCGCAGCTACCCGGGAGGTAATCGACACCACGACCTCGCGCTCGCACCATTGCCCCTCGTCAACCCCGTGAAGGAGGAAGCAATGGCAGAGATCGCAACCGTGGTGGACAACTACATCGCGGCGTGGAACGAGTCCGACCAGGAGCGTCGCCGGAGCCTGGTGAGCGAGACCTTCACCGAGGATGCCCGCTACCTCGATCCGCTCGTGGCGGGCGAGGGCGCGGACGGCATCGAGGCGATGATCGCCGGCGTGCGGGGCGCCTACCCCGGACACGTGTTCAGGCTCGTGAGCGGCCCGGACGCCCACCACGACCGCGTGCGCTTCACCTGGCAGCTGCACGGCGAGAACGGGCCCGTGGCCACCGGCATCGACTTCGCCACCGTGGCGGAGGACGGCCGGCTCCAGGACGTGACCGGCTTCCTCGAGCAGCCCGCTGCCTAGCCGGGCGTCTCGCCGAGCTGAATCGTGTTGCCCTCCGGATCGGTCACGAGCGCCGTGCGCGTTCCGTTCGCCATGGTCTCGACCGGTCCGGAGGCGATGCCTCGCCGCGACAGCTCTTCGACACGGGCATCCAGGTCGTCGACCAGGATCGTGATGAACGCGTTGCCCGCTCGCTCGGCGTCCCTCTTCACATAGACCCAGGCGCTGTCGGTGAGCTGCCAGCAGACCTCGATCTCGTTGGGTACGAGATCCGCGGGGCGGCCCATGAACCGCTCATACCACTCGCGCAGCGCCGGGTAGTCGGACACGCCGATGCCCGCGAAGACGTGTCGCGAGCTTGACACTACGGGCGTCTCAGAGGCGAACGACCCGCGGCCCCCGCCGGCCGAACATGCCCCCAGTAGCGATTGACCACCAACTGGAGGCAGCATGACACGACTCGTCCAGGCGGTCATGGAGCCGGCCAAGAAGGCGGGGAAGCACAAGAAGCAGCACCACAGGAAGCACCATAACCGCATAACCGCCGCCACCACTAGGCGGACTCGCAAGAGCCGGCGGGCGGTCGCGTGGGGACGCGACCGCCCGCTTCGGCTCTTCTACGCGGCCGCGCGCTCGGCGTCGGTGGCGGCCGCGTCGGGGGCGACGACCGCCAGGCGCTGCGGACGCTCTCGCAGGGTGAGCGCCGCCACGAGCGCACCGGCAAGGGACACGAGAACGGCGATCTCGAAGCCGAGCTGGTAGCCCTCGGTGAGCGCCCGTCCCGCCGCCGTGCCGGTGGCGGCCACGCTCTTCGTGTGGGCCTCGGCGATCGTGCCGAGCACGGCCAGGCCGAGCGCCCCGCCGACGAAGCGCGACGTGTTGATCAGCGCCGACGCCAGACCGGCCTGATGCGGCTCGACGCCCTGCACCGCCTTGATCGTGGACGGGACGAGTGTGAGCCCGAGGCCCAGCGGTGTGAGGATGCCCGCCGGCAGCACGTGCAGGAAGTAGCTCTGCCCGGGCTCGAGCCGGCTGAGCAGGGCCAGGCCGGCGGAGAACAGCAGCATGCCGGTGGTCACCACTCCGCGCGCGCCGTAGCGGTCCACGAGCCGTGGTGCGAGCGTCGACCCGAGATAGGCGCACAGGGTCATCGGGGCGAACGCGAGGCCCGTCTCGATCGAGCTGTAGCCGAGCACCTGCTGCAGGTACACGCTCACGAAGAAGAACATCGCGAGCACGCCCGAGTAGAGCAGGAACACCACGGCGTTCCCCGCTCGCAGCAGCGGCATGCGGAAGATCGACAGCGGCACCAGCGGAGCGAGCGCCACGCGGTGCTCCACCACGAGGAACCCGGTGAGCAGCACCACGCCGATCGCGATCGGGCCGATCACGCCGGCCGCGCCCCAGCCGAGCGCGTCACTGCGGACGATCCCGTAGGTCAGCGTCGACAGGCCGCCCGTGACGAGCAGGGCGCCCGCCACGTCGAAGTGACGCGTCGCGCCTTCGCGGAGTCCCTCGGGGATCACGCCCCGCCCGAGGGCCACGACAGCGGCGCCGATGGGCACGTTGATGGCGAAGATCGACCACCAGCCGAGCGTCTCGGTGAGCACGCCGCCGAGCAGCACGCCCGCGGCCGCGCCGAGTCCGGCCATGCCGCCCCAGATGCCGAGGGCGCGGTTGCGCTCGTGGCCGACGGCGAACGAGGTGGTGATGATCGACAGGCTGGCGGGCGACAGGATCGCCCCGCCGATGCCCTGCACCGCACGGGCGGTGAGCAGCAGCGCCTTCGTGTCCGCCACCGCGCACGCCAGCGACGCCAGCGTGAACAGCGCGATGCCGGCCAGGAACACGCGCCGGCGACCGAGCAGGTCGGCCGCGCGCCCGCCGAGCATCAGGAAACCGGCGAACGTGAGCGTGTAGGCGTTGATCACCCACTGCAGGCCGGTGGTGGAGAAGCCCAGGCCGTCGCGTATGGCCGGCAGTGCCACGTTCACCACCGAGACATCGAGCACGACCATGAACTGCGCCAGGCAGAGCAGGACGAGCAGCACGTCCTTCGCGCGCGCCTCGGTTCCAAATCGGTTGGTCAGTTGAAGCTTTTCGGTGTCAGTCATGAGCTACAGTGTGTCGGGAATTTATGGTGGTACAAGAGAGGGAGTTATCCTGGTATCAATGACACCCCCCAGCACTCATACAACGAAGCCGAAGGCCCGAAACGTGAGGTCCAACGGCCACGCGAATGGGAATGGCGACCGGCGCCGGGACGAGCTCGCCGACTTCCTCCGCCAGCGCCGCGCCACCATCCAGCCCGATGACGTCGGCCTCCCCGCCGGCGGCCGGCGCCGCACGCCGGGACTGCGCCGCGAGGAAGTGGCTCAGCTCGCCGGCGTGGGCACCACCTGGTACACGTGGCTCGAGCAGGGCCGTGACGTGCGCGCGTCGATGGACGTTCTCGAGTCGATCTCGCGGGCGCTGCGCCTCACTCCCGCCGAGCGCACTCACCTGATCCTGCTGGGGCGCGGCGAGCAGGCGCCGCCGATAACCCCCACGTCCGAGCAGGTCTCCCCAACCGTGAAGCGGCTCATCAAGAACCTCGGTCCCAATCCCGCTTTCGTCCTTGGGCGCCGCTGGGACATCATCTGCTGGAACCGGGCCTACTCGGCGGTCTTCGGCGATCCGGGAGATATTCCGAAGCCGTTCCGCAACCACGTGTGGCTCACGTTCACCGACCCAGGCCGCCGCGCGCTGATGCCCGACTGGGAGAAGGCCGCGCGCCTCCAGGTGGCGCGCTTCCGAGCGGACTGCGCCGAGAACATCGGCGACCCGGCGTTCGACGAGCTGATCGCTGCGCTACACGAGGTGAGCCCCGAGTTCTGCAGGTGGTGGAAGCGCCACGAGGTGGCCGTGAGCGGCTCGGGACGCAAGACGATCAAGCACCCGGTCGAAGGGCAGCTCGCGTTCGAGCACGCGATCTTCCGGCCCGCCGACACGCCGGAGCAGCGCCTGGCGCTGTTCTCACCGCTGCCGGATCACGACACGCCGGCGAAGCTCGTGCGGCTCTGCGGGAGCAGCGACTAACTAGGCGCGCGCTTTCGCCAAGCGGTGCTCGGCGTAGGCGCGTGCCGCCTCGGCGTCGTCCATGACGAATCCCGCGATGTCGGCCAATCCCCAGATCTGGCCGCCCGCGCCCCAGCTGCCCTCGGGGACGTCGTTCATGAGCACCCAGACACGCAGCGGATCGCGGTCCCGGTCGTCCGGCTCGGCGTCGAGCACGGCCTCGGTGACCGCGGCCACCATGGCCCGCTTGCGCTTGGGCCCGACCTGGCCCTCGGGCACCGACACCACCACGCGATATCGCGGCAGATCAGCACGCTCGCCGGCCACGAAGACGGCCTCGGGCCGGTGCAGCACAACCCACGCAACAGACCGCGCCCGCGGATTCGTGGGATCGGCGCCCTCGTTCTCGAGGAGCACGTCGGTGAGCTTCGCGAGCAGGGCCTCCTCGGCCTCGGGGGTCAAGGCTCCCTGCGGGATGTAAGCGTCGAGAAGTGGCATCAGCGGAGTATGAGCCGGAAGATGTGCTCCGCGCGCGCCGGGTCCGGCTGCACGCCCTGGATCAGGTCGAGCGAGATGTAGGACTCGAGCACGCGGACGATCCCGTAGGCGCAGTCGTTCAGCTCGCCGGGCAGCTCGAGGCGGCCGGCCGTCGTCTCCTCCTCCAGCAGGTCGTGCACCCAGGCGATCAGGCGCGGCTGGAAGCCTGCCTCGGGCCGCGTCATCAGCCGGATGGCCAGCTCGCCCTCGTCGGACACGAAGCGCGTCATCCCCGGGTTGGAGACCACCGCGACGATGAAGTTCGTGAGGATCCGGACCACGCGCTCGCTGCCGGTCGCCGTCACGCGCCCGCGCTCGTGGTCGAGCGTCGGCTCGGCCAGCGACCACAGCACCTCCACGAGCAGCCTCTCGCGCGAGCCCACCCAGCGGTAGACGGTCACGCGGTTGGCGCCGACCTCGTCGGCGAGCACGCCCATCTCCACTCGCTCGCCCGCCAGGAAGCGCTCGCGCGCGAGGGCGACCGCGTCGACTGCCGACGGCTTCGGACGGGGCGGTGAGGACACCGCGCGGGACTTTCTCACACCGCGCTCTGGCCGAGTACCCCCCAACCGGACTACCCCTCGTACGGTGGCGCGACCCCCCAACCCCAATGGGGAACCGGCGCCGCGGCCGGCGGCGTGGCTCCCGGCCGCGAGTTGGCGAGCGCGATCCGCGTGCCCCACTCGATGTAGGCGACGAACGCCGAGCGGAATTCCGGATCCGACGGCAGCTCCGCGTCGTCGGCCGCCAGCGCGATGAGCTGCGCCCAGCGGGCGCGCTGCTCCTCCCTGATCTCCAGCCCGATGTGCTTCGACAGCATGTGCGGGTAGCCGCCGTGC
>DATNBJ010000205.1:0-4537 GCA_035572055.1 Thermoleophilaceae bacterium
GACCACGTCCAGAACAGCGTCGCGAAGCCCACGGCGCGTCCCTCGTCGTCGCGCGCGATGAACTGGACGCCCTCCTTCTCGGGGTCCGCGATCAGCTCCCGCGACATGTCGAGCAGCTCGTCGTCGCCGGGTGAGACCTCGTAGAAGTCGCAATAGCCGCGCATGAGCGGCAAGAGCTCGGCCAGGTCATCGGTGGTCACTCGCTCGATGGTCATTACGCTGAAGAAGGATGGCTGATCGGCGGCA
The DNA here is from genome assembly GCA_035572055.1 of Thermoleophilaceae bacterium. Classification (GTDB taxonomy): domain Bacteria; phylum Actinomycetota; class Thermoleophilia; order Solirubrobacterales; family Thermoleophilaceae; genus JAICJR01. The sequence continues at coordinate 247 of DATNBJ010000205.1, forward strand.
GGAGGGCTCGGCTGGGTGGGATGACTCGCCCGAATGGACGGCTGCGCGGGAGCGCACGCGTGCCGAGGTGCAGGCGGCGTTCGCGCCGAAGCGGCAGACATGTCCCTCGTGCGGGCGCGAGGAGGCCACCTCGGCGCGGAACTGCCCACATTGCGGCGCGTCGTACGTCTTGGTCCAGCCGAAGCTGTCGAAGCGCGCGAAGCTGTGGATCGCCGCCGGCATCGCGCTGGTGCTCATCGCCGGCGGGGTGGCCTACCTGCTGGCCTCGCCCTCGATCAACCATCTCAAGAAGACCGCGGCGGAGAAGAAGGCCGAGGAGCAGGCGGCCTTCGTCAAGCGCGAGACCGCGCGGCTGAAGGCCGACCAGCGGCTGCACCGCGGGCGCGAGGCGAGCGCCGGCGAGACGCGGCCCGCGCTCGAGGACGACCTGCGGACCGCGATCACCGCCGACGCGCGCGCCCGGGTTGCGGCGGGGACGCTGAGGGGGCCGGTCCAGGTCACCCAGTGCACGCCGGTGACCCACGGGCCGCTCGTGCCCACGAGCGTTCGCGGCGGCTACGAGTGCATCGCGGTGACCTCGCAGATCAAGAAGGGCGTACAGGTGGGAGGCCAGATCGGCTACCCGTTCTGGGCGGTCGTCGACTACAAGGCCGGCACCTTCGCCTGGTGCAAGATCAACCCGCGCGGCGGGGAGCGGGCGATCCAGTCGCTCGAGCCGGTGATCAATCCGCCCGCCGGCTGTGATCTGAAGCTCTAGATCGGGGATCAGGGTCACAAATGCAGGCGCGCGATGCAGACTACGTATCGTAGTGCTATAACTATGATCATTAGTTATTCGGCTACGAAGGAGCGAACATGAAGAGCACCTCTCACGGTGAGTACCTCACAAGGATCACGAAGGGCGGCTTCGTCAACTGCTTCCTCGTGCGCGAGGACGACGGCTTCACGCTGGTGGACACGATGCTGCCGAAGAGCGAGAAGGGCATCCTCGAGGCGGCGGAGTCGCTCGGTGCTCCGATCGTGCGCATCGCGCTGACCCACGCGCACCAGGACCACGCCGGCTCGGTCGACGCTCTGAAGGCCGCGCTGCCGGACGCCGAGGTGTTGATCACTGCCCGCGACGCCCGCTTCCTCGCCGGCGACAAGACGCTCGAGCCGGACGAGGCCGTGGACGGCAAGCCGCGTGGCTCCTGGATAACGCTCGAAACGGAGCCCACGCGCCTGATCGGCCCGGGAGAGCGCGTCGGGTCGCTCGAGGTGATCTCCTCGCCGGGCCACACCCCCGGCCACGTGGCCTTCCTCGACACGCGTGACCGCACGCTCATCGCCGGCGACTCCTGGGTCACCCTCGGCGGAGTCTCGGTCCCCTCGCGCGCCAACCCGCGCTTCCCGCTGGTCTGGTTCGGCACAGGCAACCGCCCGCAGGCTTTCGGGTCGGCGAAGGCGCTGCGCGCCCTCGACCCGAGCCGGCTGGCCGTGGGCCACGGCAAGGTCGTCGAGTCGCCCGGCGCGGCGATGGACAGGGCGATCGCGAAGGCGAGCTGAACCTGTGCCGCGACAGGGGCTGTCGAAGGCGCAGGTGGTGGACGCGGCGGCGAGGATCGCGGATGCCGAGGGCCTCGAGGCCGTCACGGTGGCGCGAGTGGCCTCCGAGCTCGGCATCAAGGCGCCGTCGCTCTACAACCACGTGGCCGGCCGCGACGACCTGATCGGCGCGCTCGGCGTACGAGCGCTGCAAGAGCTGGCGGCGGCGCTCACGCAGGCGTCGGTGGGCCGCTCGCGCGACGACGCGCTGCAGGGAATAGCGGCCGCCTACCGCGCCTACGTGCTGGAGCACCCGGGTCTCTACTCGGCCACGATCCGCGCGCCGGAGGCGGACGATCGCGAGCGCCAGGAGGCGGCCGAGAAGGTGCTCGAGGTGGTGTACGCGGTGCTCGCCGGCTACGGGCTGGAGGGCGACGACGCCGTTCACGCCGCACGGGCGGTGCGAAGCGGACTACACGGCTTCGCCAGCATCGAGGCGGCGGGCGGCTTCGGCATCCCGGCCGACCGCGACGAGAGCTTTAGACGGATGGTGGCGGCGCTGGCTGCGGGACTGGCGACTCCACCTCGCTCGGGCGCGAGACGAGGTTCGGCGCGAAGCTGAGCGTGAAGCGGGCGCCGCCGTCGGGCTCGTTCACCACGCTCACGCTCGCACCGTGCGCCTCGGCCACCTGGCGCACGATCGCGAGGCCAAGCCCCGAGCCGGGCAGGCGGCGCGCGCCGGCCGCGCGGTAGAAGCGGTCGAACACCTTCGGCAGGTCCTCGTCCGGAATGCCCGGGCCGTGGTCGCGAACGCTCACCGCCGAGCCGTCGACCACCACGACGATCGCCTCGTCGGGTGGGTTCCACTTCACCGCGTTGTCGAGCAGGTTGTCGATCGCGCGGCCGAGCCGGCCCGGGTCGCCGCGCACCACCAGCGGCTCGACCCGGGTGTCGAAGCGGGTGTACGGCGCGCGCCGCCGCGCCTTCTCCACGCAGGCGGCGGTGAGCTCGTCGAGCCGCAGGGACTGGTCGATGCCGTCCGGCTGCGCGCCGCGCGCCAGCTCCACCAGGTCGGCGACCAGCGCCGTGAGCTCGTCGAGCTCCAGCTCGAGGTCGCGCAACAGCCGCTCGCGCTCGTCGGGCGGCAGCTCGTTCGCGCGCGTGAGCACCTGCACGTTGGTGCGCAGGCTCGCCAGCGGGGTTCGCAGCTCGTGCGATGCGTCCGCCACGAGCTGCCGCTGCGACTCCACCGAGCTCTCGAGCGCGTCGAGTGTGGTGTTGAAGCTGCGCGCCAGCCGCCCGATCTCGTCGTCACCCTCCACGGGCAAACGCTTGCCGAGCGGTTGGTCGGCGGCCAGCTCGGTGCTGTCGGTGAAGCGCCGCACCGGCGCCAGGGCGGTGCGCGACACCACCCGGCCGATCGCCAGGGCCAGCAGCACGCCCGCGGCCATGATGAACAGGAGCAGCACCCGCAGCGACGAGAGCGCGTGGTCGGTGTCGGTCAGCGGCCGGGCGATCTGGATCGCGAAGCCGTCGGCCGCGGGAAGGGTGAGCACCCGGACGTGCACGCCGTCCACGTGCTCGTCGGCGAGGAATTGCCCGTGCGCGCCGGCTGCCACCTCGCGGGCGGCGTCGCTCACCGGCAGCGGGTCCTGGCGCGGTGGACCGACCACAGCGCCCTCCCTCGAGATGAACTGCACGTAGGCGCCCTCGCCACCGAACCTTCCGGGCGGCAGGAGCTTGCCGGCGCCCGGGGGCGGCTGCCCCGCCGCCAGCGCCTGCTTCACGCTGTCCACCTGGCCCACGCGGCTCTGCAGGGCGCTGTCCACCTGGCCGCGCAGCTTGGCCCGCACCGCCACGTAGCTGGCGACCGAGGCGAGCGCCACCGCCACGGCCACGGCGATCGCGGCGGCGATCGACAGGCGGCTTCCCAGGGAGAGGCGCCGGACGAGCCGCCTCACGAGTCCCTCAGCACGTAGCCGACGCCGCGCACCGTATGGATGAGGCGCGGCTCACCCTCCTCCTCGAGCTTCTTCCTCAGGTACCCGATGTAGACGCCCAGCGAGTTCGACGCCGGGCCGAAGTCGTATCCCCACACCCGCTCGTGGATGGTCGAGCGCGACAGCACGATCCGCGGGTTCAGCATCAGCAGCTCGAGCAGCAGGAACTCGGTGCGGGTCAGGTCGATCCGGCGCTCGCCGCGGCGCGCCTCGTGGGCGGCGACGTCGAGGACGAGATCGGCGAAGCGCAGCACGCCGTGGCCGTCGTCGGACATCAGGCTGCGGCGCAGGAGCGCCCGCAGCCGCGCGATCAGCTCGTCGAGGTCGAACGGCTTGACCAGGTAGTCATCGGCGCCCGCCTCGAGACCCTCCACGCGGTCGGCCACAGCGTCGCGGGCGGTGAGCATCAGGATCGGGATGCGGTCTCCCTGCTTGCGCAGCCGCCGGCAGACCTCGAGCCCGTCCATGTCCGGCATCAGCACGTCGAGCACCATCACGTCGGAGCGGCCCGAGGAGACGGTGGCCAGCGCCTCTAGGCCCCCGGACGCGAGGTCCACCTCGTAGCCCTCGAGCACCAGCGCGCGGCGCAGGGCCTCGCGGACCGAGTTTTCGTCGTCTGCAACCAGCACGCGCACGCTGATGGTCAGGGTAGGGCTCAGTCGGCCCGAAGTTGGAGGCCCGGCGGCGCACACCGGCCGCCGGGCGCATCAGCGAGGGAACCAACCCGCATTAAGAGCGGGTCGAGATCCGTCTAAGAGTTTCCGAAG
>DATNBJ010000206.1:0-5744 GCA_035572055.1 Thermoleophilaceae bacterium
GGCGCGCTGGCGATGGCGATGGGCCATGTGATCCTGAAGGAGTTCTACCTCGCGCGCGAGGTGCCCTACTTCCAGGACTACGCCCGCCGCTTCACGGACCTGCCGCTGCTCGTCACGCTGCGCGAGCACGGCGACGCGTTCGTGCCCGACCGGCTGCTGCGCGCCTCGGATCTCGAGAGCGGCGAGGAGCGCGCCGAGTGGAAGCCGGTGATGCTCGACGAGGGCAGCGGCGAGCCGGTCGTGCCGAACGGCTCGGTCGGTCACCGCTACGGGGAGCCCGGGCGCTGGAACCTGAAGCTGGACGGCATCGTCCCGGCGCTGACGCTGCTTGGGCGTGCCAGCGAGGCGGTGGTGCTGGAAGTGCCCCGGTTCGACACCGGGGAGGGCGAGGGAGGCTCGTCACTGCCGCGAGGCGTACCGGCGATGCGCGTCGGCGGGCAGCTCGTGACCACCGTGCTCGACCTGATGCTGGCGCAGTACGGCGTGGCGCGGGACGGCCTGCCCGGCGAGTGGCCGGCGGACTACGACGACCCGCAGCCCTGCACTCCCGCCTGGCAGGAGCCGATCACCGGCGTGGACCGCCGAATTGTGGCGCGCGTGGCGCGCGAGTTCGCACGCAACGCCGAGCTCACGCAGGGCCGCTCGATGATCGCGATGGGAGCCGGCACGAACCACTGGTTCCACTCCGACCAGACCTATCGGACGTTCCTCGCCCTGGTCATGCTGTGCGGCTGCGAGGGCGTGAACGGCGGCGGCTGGGCGCACTACGTGGGGCAGGAGAAGGTGCGGCCGCTCGCGGGCTGGCAGACGCTCGCGTTCGCGCTCGACTGGGTCCGCCCGCCGCGGCACCAATCGGGAACGCCGTTCTTCTACCTGATCAGCGACCAGTGGCGCTACGAGCGCCACCGGCCGTCCGATCTGGCCTCGCCGCTGGGACGTGGGCTGTTCGAGGGCAAGCACATTCTGGACGTGAACGCGCTCGGGGCCCGGCTGGGATGGCTGCCGTCGTTCCCGAGCTTCGACCGCAGCACGCTCGACCTGGTCGACGAGGCCGAGCGTGCCGGCGCGGATCCCGCCGAGCACGTGGTGGAGGAGCTGCGCTCCGGCCGGCTGCGCTTCGCGTGCGAGGACCCGGGGGCGCCGGACAACCACCCGAAGGTGATGACGGTCTGGCGGGCGAACCTGCTCGGCTCGTCGGGCAAGGGGGCCGAGTACTTCCTGAAGCACATGCTGGGAACCACGGAGAGCGCCGTCCGTGCCGAGGAGACGCCACCTGAGCTGCGGCCGCGCGACGTGGTCTGGCGCGACGAGGCGGCCGACGGAAAGCTCGACCTGCTGACCACGATCGACTTCCGGATGACCAGCAACGCCCTCTTCTCCGACGTCGTGCTGCCGGCCGCCACCTGGTACGAGAAGTACGACCTCTCCTCGACCGATCTCCATCCGTTCGTGCACGCGTTCAACGAGGCGGTGCCTCCTCCGTGGGAGAACAAGACGGACTGGGAGACGTTCTCCCGCGTCGCGAAGCGCTTCTCGGAGCTGGCCGAGAAGCACCTGGGCGTCCGCCGTGACGTGATCGCGGCCCCGCTCCAGCACGACACGCCGGACGAGACCGCGCAGCCCTTCGGCGAGGTGCGCGACTGGCGGGCGGGAGAGTGCGAGCCAGTGCCCGGCAAGACGATGCCCAAGCTGATCGTGGTCGAGCGCGACTACCCGAACGTGGCCGCGAAGTGGGCGGCGCTCGGACCGCTCGTGGAGAAGCTCGGCACGCAGGTGAAGGGCGCCCGCTGGGTGGCCGACGAGGAGGTTGAGGAGCTCCGTGCCAAGAACGGCGCGGTGCGCGGCGGGGTGGCCGCCGGCCGTCCGTCGCTCGAGCGCGTCCAGCAAGCGTGCGAGGCGATCCTCGCGCTGTCGGGCACGACCAACGGCAGGCTCGCCACGGAGGGCTTCCGGTCGCTCGAGCAGACCACCGGAGTCGAGCTCGCCGATCTCTCGTCGACGCGCGAGGCCGATCGCATCACCTTCCAGGACACGCAGGTGCAGCCGCGCACGGTGATCACATCGCCGGAGTGGTCCGGCATCGAGGCGCACGGCCGCCGCTACTCGCCGTTCACGACGAACGTCGAGCGCGAGAAGCCGTGGCACACGCTGTCCGGCCGGATGCACTTCTACCTGGACCACGCCTGGATGCTCGAGCTCGGCGAGGGGCTGCCGGTGTTCCGGCCCCCGCTCAGCCACCGGGCGATCTTCGGCGAGCAGCGCGAGGGAGACGACCGCCGGGAGCTGACCCTCAGCTACCTGACGCCGCACTCGAAGTGGTCGATCCACTCCGAGTACCAGGACAACCTCCACATGCTGACCCTGTTCCGCGGGGGCGGAATGCTGTGGGTGAGCCGCGAGGACGCGGACGCGCTCGGCATCCGCGACAACGACTGGGTCGAGGCCTACAACCGCAACGGCGTGATCGCCTGCCGCGCCGCGGTGACGCACCGCGTGCCCGAGGGGGTCTGCCTGATGTACCACGCGAAGGACCGCCACCTGAACGTGCCGCTGACCGAGCTCGAGGGCAAGCGCGGCGGGACGGACAACTCGGTGACCCGCATCGTCATGAAGCCGACCCACTTCATCGGCGGCTACGCACAGCTCAGCTTCGGCTTCAACTACTACGGGCCGACCGGCTCGCAGCGCGACGAGATCGTGGTGCTGCGAAAGCGCGAGGCGGAGGTGGTGTTCGAGTGAGGATTCGCGCGCAGGTCGGGATGGTCATGGCGCTCGACAAGTGCATCGGCTGCCACACCTGCTCGGTGACCTGCAAGCAGGTGTGGACCAATCGCCCGGGCGTCGAGTACATGTGGTGGAACGACGTCGAGACCAAGCCCGGGCTCGGCTACCCGCGGCGCTGGGAGGACCAGGAGCGCTGGCGCGGCGGCTGGGAGCTCGACAAGAAGGGCAGGCTGCGGCTCAAGGCCGGCGGCCGGATCAAGAAGCTCTTGACGATCTTCTCGAACCCCGACCTGCCCCAGATCGACGACTACTACGAGCCCTGGACCTACGACTACGAGAAGCTGATCACAGCGCCGCTGTCCGAGCGCGACCCGGTGGCCCGCGCCCGCTCACAGCTCACCGGCAAGGAGCTGCAGGAGATTCGCGGGGGCCCGAACTGGGACGACAACCTGGCCGGCACCTCGGAGCACATCTACGAGGACCCGCTCACGAACGGCATCCAGGACCAGGTCAAGGCCACCTACGAGCAGGCCTTCATGTTCTACCTGCCGCGCATCTGCGAGCACTGCCTGAACCCGTCGTGCGTGGCCTCCTGCCCATCGGGCGCGATGTACAAGCGCGAGGAGGACGGGATCGTGCTGGTGGACCAGATGAAGTGCCGCGGCTGGCGCTTCTGCGTGTCGGGCTGCCCGTACAAGAAGGTCTACTTCAACCACCGAACCGGCAAGGCCGAGAAGTGCACCCTCTGCTACCCGCGCATCGAGGCGGGGCTGCCCACCATCTGCTCGGAGACCTGCGTCGGGCGCATCCGCTACCTGGGCATCGTGCTCTACGACTCGGACCGCGTCGAGGCAGCGGCGTCGGTGCCCGACCCGCGCGACCTGCTCGAGGCCCAGCGCGAGGTGTTCCTCGACCCCTTTGACCCGGCGGTGCAGGAGCAGGCTCTCCGCGACGGCATCCCGGAGGACTGGCTCGACTACGCGCGCCGCTCGCCGGTCTACGCCCTCGCCCACCGCTACCGGGTGGCGCTTCCCCTTCATCCCGAGTACCGGACGCTGCCGATGGTCTGGTACGTGCCGCCGCTCTCGCCGATCGTGAACACGCTCGAGGAGGACGGCTACGAGGCCGATCCCGACCACGTCTTCCCCGCCATCGACTCGATGCGCATCCCGGTGGACTACCTGGCCAACCTGCTGTCCGCAGGGGACGGCGACGTGATCCGCAGCGTGCTGCGGCGGCTGGCGGCCATGCGCGGCTTCATGCGCAAGCGCGAGGTGCTCGGCGAGCACGACGAGGCGATGGCCGAGGCGGTGGGGATGACCGTGGAGGACGTCGAGGACATGTACCGGCTGCTGGCGATCGGCAAGTACGACGAGCGCTACGTGATCCCCAAGGCACACGCCGAGCTGGGGCAGCGGCTGATGCAGCAGCAGGGCACGTGCGGGCTCGACTTCGAGGGCGGTCCCGGCAACTGCGGGATGGTGGTGCCGGAGTCCGAGGCCGACACGGAGGGTTTCATGCTCACCGCCGACGACGACACCGAATTCGACATCGTGAAGATGGCCTGCGGTGAGCGCGTGGACGGGGAGGCGGATCGATGAGGCGCCGGCGCCGGGTGGAGAGTGCCGCCACGTACAAGCTCTGCTCGCTCCTGCTCCTCTATCCCGACGAGGAGCTGCTCGGGGCTCGCGAGGAGCTCCTGGCGGCGGCCCGCGAGCTGCCGCGATCGCGGGCGGCGGCCGCGCTCGCGCGCTTCGGCGAGTGGTGGCTGGCCGAGGACGAGCTCGCGCTCCAGCAGCACTACGTGGAGACCTTCGACCTGCACAAGCGCTCGGGCCTCTACGTGACCTTCTACGGCGAGGGCGACCGCCGCGAGCGCGGCAGCGCGCTGCTGCGGCTCAAGCGGATGTACCGCGCGGCCGGGCTGCCGCTCGAGGGCGGCAGCGAGCTGCCCGACTACCTGCCGGTGATGCTGGAGTTCGCAGCGGCGATGCCCGGCGGCGAGGGGGAGATCGTGCTGCGCGAGCACCGCGCGGCGATCGAGCTCCTGCGCGAGAACCTGCGCGCGCGCGGCACGCCGTACGCCGACGTACTCGACGCCGTGTGCCTGACGCTCGGCGACCCCTCGGCTGCCGATCGCGCACGGATGCTGAAGATCGCCGCGGCGGGCCCACCGCAGGAGCTCGTCGGCCTCGAGCCGTTCATGCCGCCGGAGATCACGGCCGGCACGGAGGCGCGGCGGTGATCGGCGCGGGCAAGGTCCTGCTCTGGATCATCTTCCCGTACACCGCCATGGCGGTCTTCGTGGTCGGCCACTGGTGGCGCTACCGCCGCGACCAGTTCTCCTGGACGAGCCGCTCCACCCAGATCCTCGACCGCAGCGTGCTCGGCTGGGCGAGCCCCGCGTTCCACTACGGCGCGCTGGCCGCGGTGGCCGGGCACGTCCTCGGCCTCTGCATACCTCAGGCCTGGACCGACGCGATCGGCATCAGCGAGAACGCCTACCGCTGGCTCTCCGCGATCGCGGGCGGGCTCGCCGGCGCGGTGACGCTGATCGGGTTCCTGGGCCTCTGCTACCGGCGCGCGACCAGCGACCGCGTGAGGCGGACGACCACGCGCGTGGACATCTTCACCTACGGACTGCTCACGATCCTGATCGTGCTCGGCTGCTACCTGACCTTCGTCTACAACCTCGGGACGAACGCGCCCTACAACTACCGCCCCACGGTCGGCGTTTGGTGGCGGTCGCTGTTCTACCTGCAGCCCAACGTGCACGCCGTCTCGAGCGCGCCGCTGGCCTATCAGCTGCACGCGATCATCGCCTGGGCGTTCTGGGCCGCGTTCCCGTTCACGCGGCTGGTGCACGCCTGGAGCGTTCCCCTCCAGTACATCGGGCGGCCGTACATCCTCTACCGCCGCCGGTTCCAGGCGGCACGCTGAGTGCAAGGGCAGGCGGAGCGCCGCTCGAACCCCGTTGCTCTCGGCGTGGCCCTGGCCGCGTTCACGGTCTGCTTCTTCGC
>DATNBJ010000207.1:0-18912 GCA_035572055.1 Thermoleophilaceae bacterium
GCGACGGGACGCGACGTGGAGCCCGAGATCGCCGGCGAGGGCAAGCCGCACGGCGAGATCGACCGGCAGTGGCTCGACTCCGCGGCGATCCGCTCGGAGCTCGGCTGGGAGCCGCGCTGGGAGCTGGAGCGCGGGCTCGCCGAGACCTACGCCTGGTACGAGCGGCACGCCAAGCCGTAGAGCCTCGGGCGGAATTGGGGGTCATCCCGCGGGCGAATACGGGGAGGCCCGGATGGGCGCCCGGCGCTTCGCGAGCGATTCTCGGGACGTGCAAGCCAGCCGCATCCGAGTCCTCCTAGTCGACGATCACGAAGCGGTCCGTAATGGACTCGCAGATCTCCTCGCGGACGAAGAGGGCATCGCGCTGGCGGGCGTAGCGGCGACGGCGCGGGAGATGCTCGTTGAGGCACTGCGCGTCACCCCGGACGTTGCAGTCGTCGACTACGAGCTGGGCGACGGGCAGACCGATGGTCTGACGGTCTGCCGACTGCTCAAGGGTCTCCCGCGCCCGCCGCGCGTCCTCATGTACTCCGCGTACGCGGACTCGAGGCTTGCGGATCTGGCCCTGGCCGCCGGCGCCGACGGTGTGCTCGCCAAGAGCTCCCTCGGTGTCGAGGTTGTGTGGGCGATAGAGGCGGTGGCGCGTGGGCGGCGCGTGCTACCGCCGATGCCCGCTCTGGCCCCGTGAGCCGCTTCCGCGTGCTGGTGGTCGACGACCACGCGGCCGTCCGGAGCGGCCTGACCGCGCTCCTCTCCGACGAGCCGGACCTGCGGGCCGTGGGCGCCGCCGCCGGCGCGCGCGAGGCGCTCGAGCTGGCGGAACGGCTGGCGCCCGACGTGGCGGTGGTCGACTTCCAGCTCGGCGACCGCGACGGACTGACGCTCTGCCGGCAGCTCAAGGAGCTTCGGCGCCCTACCCGGGTGCTCCTGTACTCGGCTTACGCCGACGGTCCGCTGGCGCTGGCGGGCGTGATCGCCGGCGCCGACGGCGTGGTGCACAAGGCCGCGCTTGCCGAGGACCTGTGCCGCGCGATTCGGATCGTGGCCGGCGGCGGCGACGCCGTGCCCGCCATCAGTCCCGCGTCGCACGCGATCGTGGCCGAGGCGCTGGAGGCCGAGGACCTGCCGATTCTGGCCATGCTCGTGGCCGGCACCGAGCCTGAGGAGATCGCGGGCGTGCTCGGCGTGGAGAGCCAATGGCTGGCCGCGAGGCGCTGGGCGATGGTCGAGCGGCTGCGCCGGGTGTCGACCCGCCGGGCGGGCACTCCGGTTGCGCGCGGCGCTCTGCATGCTTAGCTGAAGGCCATGACAAGCCAGGCTGGCGGGACTCCCCGCTACACCCCACTGTTCCAACGGGTGGCGGCACTCAACGCGATCGTGCTCGTGGCCGCCTGCGCGGTGACGATCGTCGTGGTCTCACCGCAGAAGCTCAGCTCGATCGCCGTCGGCGAAGCGCTCGTGCTGCTGGCTGCTCTGGTGCTGGTGGCCGCCATCAACCTCTACCTGCTGCGGCGTGCTCTCGCGCCGCTCGGGGCGCTGACGGCCCTGGCCCGGCGGGTGGACCTCACGCGCCCCGGCCAGCGCGTGCCCGTGAGCCCCTACGAGTCGGAGGTCAGCGAGCTGGCCACCACCTTCAACGAGATGCTCGAGCGCCTGGAGAGCGAGCGCCGCGAGTCCACCCGCCGGGTGCTCGACGCGCAGGAGAGCGAGCGGCTGCGCGTGTCGCGCGAGCTGCACGACGAGGTGGGCCAGACGCTGACCGCCGTGCTGTTGCAGCTCGGGCGGATCGCCAAGCACGCACCGCCGGAGCTGGCCTCCGAGCTCGACGACGCGCAGGAGCGGGCGCGCGAGACGCTCGAGGAGGTGCGGCGGATCTCGCGCGAGCTGCGGCCGGAGGCGCTCGACGACCTGGGTCTGGCGAGTGCGCTGGTCGCCCTGAGCGAGCGCTTCGGCCTGGACGTGACGCGGCGGCTCGACCGCGATCTGCCGACGCTCGACGAAGAGACCGAGCTCGTGATCTACCGGGTGGCGCAGGAGGCCCTGACCAACGTGGCCCGCCACTCCGGCAGCGGCCGGGTGGAGCTCGAGCTGTCGGCAAGCAATGGCTCGCTGACGTTGCGGGTGCTCGACGAGGGGCGCGGCATCGACGCCGAGGACGGCGGCGGACTGCGCGGCATGCGCGAGCGGGCGGTGCTCGTGGGCGCCGACCTGAGCGTGGGCCGCCGGAACGGCGGCGGGACCGAGGTGCGGCTCGAGGTGCCGCTGTGAAGACGCGCATCCTCCTGGCCGACGACCACGCGGTCGTCCGTCAGGGCCTGCGCCTGGTGCTCGACTCCGAGCCCGACCTCGAGGTGGTGGCCGAGGTGGGGGACGGGGCGGAGGCCGTCGAGCGCGCGCTGAAGGACGACGTGGACCTGGCGATCCTCGACGTGACCATGCCGCGCATGACGGGGCTGCACGCGGCGGCCGAGCTCGGCCGGCGCCGGCCCGAGCTGCGCGTGCTGATCCTCTCCATGCACGACAACGAGCAGTACCTGTTCGAGGCACTCAAGGCGGGCGCGTCCGGATACGTGCTGAAGTCGGTGGCCGACCGGGATCTGGTGGAGGCCTGCCGGGCGACGATGCGCGGCGAGCCGTTCCTCTACCCGGGCGCGGTGAAGGCGCTGATCCGCGACCACCTGGAGCGCGCGCGTGCGGGGGAGACCGTGCGCGACCCGCTGAGTCCGCGCGAGACCGAGATCGTGAAGCTCGTGGCGGAGGGGCACACGAGCCGGGAGATCGCCGAGACGCTCGTGATCAGCGAGAAGACGGTGGAGCGGCACCGCACGAACATCCTCGAGAAGCTGAGCATGCGCGACCGAGTGGAGTTGACGCGTTACGCCATACGGCGAGGGTTGATAGAGCCCTGAAGGGCATCGGCCACGAAGTAACCGGGCCCCTCGCCGGTTTGCGGTAATTCCGCGCCCCCGGAGCTCGGGCGAAAACGTGCGAAACCCCTGCTAATCGGGCCGAGCGTGTGTGTCTCTGAACAGAGACGCTCGCTTGAAGTTGCGCATTTTCGGCAACCATTCTGGAGAAGCGATGCGCGATTCGTCACAGTCTTGCGCGCACGCAGGGGGTGCCAAAGTGATAGTCGAGGTAAGCCGGCTGGCGCCGGCAACTGCAGGGAAGCATGAGTCGCTGGGAAGCCGGCTCGACGCCCTCGGGCGCCGTGTGCGCGCGGCACTGGACGCAGAGTCGGTCGCGGTTCTGCTGGTGGACGTGGACGCCGGCGAGAGCCGGCTGATCGCCGAGGCCGGCGTGGGCCGCTCGGAGCTCGGCCGCCACTATCCGCTCGCGGACGGACTGGCCGCGCGCGCGATCTTGAACGGCGAGGTGGTGACGACCGACGAGCTCCTGGTCGAGCATCTCGACGGCGAAGGCGTGACCGCCGCCGCGGCCCCGATCCACAGCGGGCACGCCGTGGACGGCGCGATCTGCGCGACCTTCGGGCGCGAGCCGGACGAGCGCGATCTGACCGTGCTCGACTGCGCCGCCGAGACCGCGGGCGCGTTCCTCGAGCACGAGGCGGCCGACCTGCGCGCCAGCGGCGCGGCCGAGGCCACGGTGTCCGTGCTCTCCGAGCTGGTGGATCTGCGCGACGGCTACGTGGCCGCCGACGCCCAGGAGGTCGTCCGGCTGGCCACCGCGCTCGGCGAGCGGCTGGGCATCACGGACGAGGAGCTGGCCGAGCTCTCGTTCGCTGCGCGCGTGCACGACATCGGGAAGATCGGAGTGCCGGACCGGATCCTCCACAAGGCGGGCAAGCTCGACGAGGAAGAGCGCTCCGTGATGCAGCGCCACACGACGTGGGGCGCCCAGACGCTCGCCCGGATGCCGGGCCTCGAGGGCGTGGCGGAGATTGTGCTCTCGAGCCACGAGCGCTGGGACGGCAAGGGCTACCCCGCGGGCAAGCGCGGCGAGGAGACGCCGCTCGAGAGCCGCATCATCGGCGTCTGCGACGCGTACCGCGCGATGACGAGTGACCGTCCCTACCGGCAAGCGCTACCGGCGGGCCGGGCGCTGGCGCTTATTCAGACCGGCGCGGGGACGCTGTTCGACCCCGACGTGGTGGAGAGCCTCGTGGAAGTGCTTGGCGAGGAGGGCGTCAGCGCGGCCGAGTCGGTGAACGGCGACCAGGCGGCCGCACTGCGGCGTGACGCGGCCGGCAAGGGCAGCCAGTTGTGGCCATCGCTGCAGCGGCTCGAGGCGCTCCCGGTTCTCGCCGAGTCGCGCCAGCGGCTGCTCGAGCAGCTGCGCGAGCCCAACCCGTCCACGGGCAGGCTCGCGCAGGTGGTGGAGGCGGACGTGGCGCTCACGGGCTCGGTGCTCCGGCTGGCGAACGCGCAGGCGGGCGATGCCCGCGGCAGAGTGGCAGGCGTGGTCGATGCGGTCGAGGCGCTCGGCCCGGCCGGCCTTCAGACCCTGGTCTGCCAGCTCGGCGTGACCGACTTCTTCGAGAAGAAGGGCGGCTGGTCGCTGCCGCCGGACCGCTTCCGCCTGCACGCGCTGGCGGTCCGCGAGGCGGCCCTGGCGATCGAGCGCGAGGTGGGCTTCGGCAGCCGCGACGAGCTGGCCGCCTCAGCGATGCTGCACGACATCGGAAAGCTGGCCCTGGCCCATGCGCACGACGACTACCCGGACCGCTACCACGCGGATACGCCCGACGATCGGGTGCGGGTCGAGCGGCGTGAGCTGGGCCTCGATCACGCGGCGGTTGGGGCGATCGCACTACGGCGGTGGGGGCTGCCCGAGGCGATCGCCCGCGCCGTGGAGGCGCATCACACGCGCGAGGCCGAGGGCATGGCCGCGATCCTGCGGCTGGCCGACCTGCTCGCCCACTTCTCCCACGGCGGCGGGGTCGCGCCGCGGGAGATGGTCGAGGCGGGCGAGGCGATCGGCATGGACGAGACGGCGCTGCGCTCGCTCATGTACGAGCTGTCGGCCGGGCACCGCAACCAGGAGCGACGGGCGATCGACCCGTCGCCGCTCACCCAGCAGGAGACGCTTGCGCTGCGCGGGCTGGCGGGGGGCAAGATGTACAAGGAGATCGCCGAGGACATGGGGCTCTCCACGAGCACCGTGCGGTCGCATTTGCACAAGGCCTACGGCAAGCTCGGCGTGCCAGATCGTGCACAGGCTGTGCTCGTGGCCACCGAGCGCGGCTGGTTGTAGCGCCGGCTCGGCGCCGCAACTTCAAGTTTGAGGGCCTGCCCGCCGATGGGTGAGGTAGGCCATGGCAGGAACAGCCGTCCTCTCCCGCGTAGTCGCGGCGCTCGGCGCTGCGGTCGCCCTCGCCCTGCCCGCCGTCGCTTCGGCGGCCGATCCCGGCTCTCCGCAGGCGCTCGAGAACCAGGGCGTGACCCAGGTGATCGTGAAGCGCGACTCCGGACTGAGCGCGAGCCAGCGCTCGGACGTGCGCGCGGACGCGGACGGGAAGCTCGTGGACATGTTGCGGCTGCGCGACACCGAGGTGCTCCAGGTGCGGAAGGGCAAGCTCGTCGAGGCGCTGCACGAGCTGAACGCGGATCCGCGGGTGCAGTACGCGGAGCCGAACGCGCCGGTGAAGGCGTTCAGCAACGACACCTACTTTTCGGACCAGTGGTCGCTGGCGGCGCCCTCGTTTGGCGCCGGCGGCATCGACGCGGTGGACGCCTGGGCACAGAGCACCGGGTCGGGGGTGACCGTCGGGATCGCCGACACCGGCGTGGACTCGACCGTGCCCGACCTGACCGGACAGGTGCTCGGCGGCTACGACTTCGTGAGCGCGGACACCGACCCCTCCGACGAGGAGGGGCACGGCACGCACGTGTCGGGCATCGTCGCCGCGATCAAGGACAACAACACGGGAGTCGCGGGAGTCGCGCCCAGCTCGAAGCTGCTCGAGGCGCGCGTGCTCGACGCGACCGGGCACGGGACGATGTCCGACCTCGCCGACGGGTTCGACTACCTGGGCGACCAAGGCCTGCGGGTGGTGAACGCGAGCCTGGGCGGTCCCGCGTCTGTTCAGACGCTGAGCGACGCGATCGCCAACCACCCGAACACGCTCTTCATCGTCGCGGCGGGGAACAACGGCGACAACAACGACGTGGACGCGACCTACCCGTGCGCGCTGTCGCTCGACAACGTGCTCTGCGTCGGGGCGACCGACACCGACGACACGATGGCCTACTTCTCCAACTACGGCGCGCAGTCGGTGGACCTCTTCTCGCCCGGCGTGGACATCGTCTCGACCATCCGGACCGCCGACGGCGGCGGGTACGAGGGCTGGGACGGCACCTCGATGGCGACCCCCGAGGTGACCGGCACCGCGGCGGACGTGCTCGCCGCCAACCCGTCGCTGACCACGGCAGAGCTCAAGCAGGTGCTGATGAGCTCGACCGACCCGCTGAGCTGGGGGGCGTCGAAGTCGGTCTCGGGTGGGCGCCTGAACGCATTCAAGGCAGTGACAGAGGGCGCGCCCAACGGCGACATCGACGGGGACGGGGTGGTCAACTCGGTCGACAACTGCCTCTCGGTGAGCAACCCGGCCCAGGCCGATGTGGATCACGACGGCATCGGCGATGCCTGTGACCAGGACCAGCTCGACCAGGACGGCGACGGGGTCGGCAACTCCAACGACAACTGCAAGACGGTCTACAACCCGACTCAGGCCGACGGTGACCACGACGGGATCGGCGACGCCTGCGACAAGGACAGGGACAACGACGGCATCCCGGACCTGTACGACAACTGCCCGACCACTCCGAACACGAGCCAGACCGACACCGATCACGACGGCGTCGGCGACGCATGTGAGCCGGCGAAGACCACGACGTCGAGCACGGTGAAGTTCACGCGGCTCAAGCTCGCGTGGTCGAAGTCTCCGCGCGCCTGCTCGCACAGGTGCCCGTCACTCAGCGTGAAGGTCAAGGCCAGCCGCGCCTCGCGGGTCACGGTCGCGCTGGCCGTGAAGGTCAAGAGGAAGTGGGTGACGCTGAAGCGCTACAGCGTCAAGGTGAAGGCCGGCTCGAACAGCTTCAAGCTGCGGGTCTCGAAGCTCGTGCGGGGTCAGGGCAAGCTGACCCTCCAGGGCTCGGGCAAGAGCAAGACGAAGCTCGCCACCTTCAAGGTCAGGTAGCTAGGCCGAGGGCAGCCCGGCCCACGCGCGATACGCGGGACGCCTCGTTCCGTCGGTGTCGCACAGGCCGCAGTCGAATGTGGGGTCCGAGTAGAAGAGGTACTGGCCGAGCATCGCGATGCCCGGCTGCTTCGACATCCGCGTCCAGTTGCGCTGGATGAGCGTCGCCTGGAGCCGCTGCGGGTCGGCATTCGGGTAGAGCCTCGCGATCTTCGTCAGGCGCGCGCCGCCCTCGGGAATCAGGATCGCCGGGTTGGCGGCGTCGGCGTTCGGCCAGCCCGCCCAGCGTCCGCTGAGCAGCCGGTGGACCATCGCCGCTCCGCTCGCGCGGTCGTGCTCCACGTCGCTGTAGTTGTGATGCGCCCACGCGAAGCGGCGACCCGGCTCGAAGCCGATCCGGTCGAGCTCGTCGAGCAGCGCGCGCGTGAAGACGTGGAACGGGACGGACAGGCGCGAGCTCGCGACCGTGTCCGACGTCGTGGGGCCGAGCAGCAGCGGCGCGGGCGGGTGGGCCGCGGCGATGGCCTGGGCGGTCTGGAACATCCGCGCCACGACGCGGTGGATCGTGAGCTCGCCGCTCGGGGCGTACAGCGGCCAGACCTGGGCGTTCGGCTCGTTCACCGGCTCGAGCGCGACGATCGACTCGCCGTAGCGCTCGATCAGGAACTCGATCCAGCGCGCCCAGTCGCCGCCGAGGTCCACGTCGGGCGGCAGCTTGAAGCGGCGGTCCTGGAGCGGGTAGAGCCGGTCGGGGAGCTGTGCCGTGCCATTCGACCAAGTGGGGAAGCGGTAGGCCGTGAGGATCACGCCGATCCCGTCCGAGCGCGCCCGGGCGATCTGGTCGTCGAGTTCGCTCACTCGCCACGCGCCGCTGCCTCGGTCCGGCGCCAGGCGGGCCTCCGGCTGGAGGCTCGGCCAGTCCGCCCAGATGCGCACCCAGCGCGTGCCGGTGTCGAGCAGGAAGTGACGGCAGCTGCGGTAGTCCTGCGTGCTGCCCGGGTTGATCACGCCGTTCGCGCCGAGGCTGACGCAGCGGCGTACCGGGCGCGCGCCCGCCTCCTGCGGCCAGACGAGCCGCCCACCGCCGGCGAGCCCCGCCGCGCCGAGCGCCGCCGCGCCGCCTTTCAAGAGCTGACGGCGCGAAACGAGTCCCATCGAGTCCACCGTAACCCGGAACTCCCGTAGAGTCGCGCCGTGTCGCGGATCGCTTTCTGCACGGCACCCGACGGCGTGAGCCTCGCCTACGGGGCGCACGGCAGCGGGCCGCCGCTCGTGAAGGCCGCGAACTGGCTGACTCACATGGAGTACGACTGGGAGAGCCCGGTCTGGCGCCACTGGCTGCGAGCTCTCGGCGAGCGAAACACCTTCGTCCGCTACGACGAGCGAGGCTGCGGCTTGTCGGACCGCGACATCGACGACAAGACGTTCAGCCATGAGGTCTGGCTGGCCGACCTGGAGACGGTGGTGGACGCCGCGGGGCTCGACCGCTTCGCCCTGCTCGGCGTCTCGCAGGGCGCGTCGCTGGCGATCAACTACGCGGTCCACCACCCCGACCGCGTCACGCATCTGGTGCTCTACGGCGGCTACGTCCGCGGCCGCCTCTACCGCGGCGAGGAGGCCGCGGAGCAGTCGCAGATGTTCCACTCGGTGATCAAGACGGGCTGGGGCCAGGAGAACTCGGCCTTCAGGCGCCTGTTCACCACGCTCTTCCTGCCGGACGGAACTCCCGAGCAGATGGTCTGGTTCGACGAGCTGCAGCGCACCTCCGCGTCGCCGGAGACCGCCGCCCGCATCTACTGGGCCCAGGCCGACACCCACGCGATCGAGCTCGCCAAGCGGGTGCAGACGCCCACGCTGGTTCTGCACGCCCAGCACGACGCGCTGGTGCCGTTCGAGGAGGGCCGCCTGACGGCCTCCCTGATCGCCGGCGCGCGCTTCGTCCCGCTCGACGGCCGCAACCACATCCTGCTCGAGGACGAGCCCGCCTGGCCCGCGTTCCTCGAGGCGGTGCACGAGTTCCTGGAGACGCCGGCCCCGGCGGCGATCCCGCTGCCTCCCACCGACGAGCTGAGCGGCCGCGAGCGCGAGGTGCTCGCGCTGGTGGCCGACGGTCTGACCAACGACGAGATCGCCGAGCGGCTGTATCTCAGCCCGCGAACCGTGGAGCGCCACCTTTCGAACGTCTACGTGAAGCTGCGGCTCTCGGGCAAGGCCGCGCGGGCGGCCGCCGCGGCCCGCTACGTGCAGAACGCCACGGGCGCCTCTCGCCGGTCCTGAGAAATGGGTGGTGGAACGGATGGCGGGCGCGAAGCGCGCCCGTACCTTGCGCTTACCCCAAGCGAAAGGCAACCCTCGATGACACACACCATCAGCCCCTCGCAGTACCGCAACGGCGTCGACACCCAGCAGATGTACGGGACGCTCGACGCGATCAAGGACGACCCCAGCCTCGGCCGCTTCCAGTTCCGCGTCAGCAATCGCTGGATCGACGGCTCCCACAACCGCAGCACGATCCAGGGCTTCTACGGCGCGGGCCAGGAGGACAGCTCCCGCCGTGAGGCGTTCGTGATCGACGCCGGCGAGCCGGCCATCCTGCTCGGCAACGACCACGGCGCCAACCCCGCCGAGGCGCTGCTTCACGCGCTGGCCGCCTGCCTGACCACCTCGATCGTGTACGTGGCGGCCGCCCGCAAGGTGAGCCTCACCTCGGTCGAGTCGACCCTCGAGGGCGAGATGGACGTGCGCGGCGCCCTCGGTCTCTCGGACGAGGTGCGCAACGGGTTCGAGGGCATCAAGGTGACCTTCACGGTCACGGGCGAGGCCGCGCCCGAGAAGCTTCGCGAGGTCGTCGCGCGCGCCCGCGCTCGCTCGGCCGTCCACGACGTGGTCTCGAACGGCGTTCCTGTGTCCGTCGAGGTCATCACGGAGTGAACGATGTTTCTCGAGCTCACTCCCCGTACGCCGGCGGGCGCGCGTCTATGCGCGCTCGCCGGTGAGCTGGCCGAAGCGCTCGCGGCCCACGCCGCCGCTCACGACCGCGACGGAAGCTACCCCCACGAGGGCGTGGCCGCCCTGCGCGACGCCGGCTACTTCGCCGCGCCCATCCCCGCCGAGTTCGGCGGCCTGGGCGTCGACTCGGTGTTCGACCTGATCGTCGCTTCGAGCATCCTCGCCCGCGGGGATGCGTCCGTGGCGATCGGGGTGAACATGCACCTGATCGGCGTGACGAACATCGCGCGCCGCTGGCGGATGGCGCTCGCGTCCGAGCGGTACCGCAGTGCGCATGCCCTGGCCGACTCCATGCGCGAGATCGCGGAGAAGCGCTCCATCTTCTCTGCCGCGATCAGCGAGCCGCAGCAGGATCTCCTGCGGCCGTCCACCACGGCCACGCCGATCGACGGTGGCTGGCGGATCGACGGCCGGAAGATCTTCTGCACGATGTCGCCGGCGGCGACCGAGCTCTACGCGTCGGTTCGCTACGTCGACCGCCAGGGAATCGAGCGCTACGGCTACGTGTTCATCCCGGTCGACGCGCCCGGCCTGACCGTCCACGACGACTGGGACGCGATGGGCATGCGGGCCTCCGGCAGCAACTCGGTGAGCCTCGACGGCGTCGTGGTTCCCGAGGCCGCCGTGCGCGGCGGCTTTCCGACCGGCGACGCCACCGGCTACATGGAGCGCAACCTGGCCGCGGGCCTGTTCCACGCTTCGGCTTCACTGGGCGTGGCCGAAGCCGCGCACGAGCACGCCCTGAACGGCGTCAAGCCGAACGGGCACGGCCCGTCCGTGAGCACCCAGGGCCTGGTGGCCGACAGCGCCATCGAGCTCTCCGCCTGCCGCGCCGCGCTCGGACGGGCAGCCGCGCTCATCGACCGGCACCAGGAAGCCAACCCCACGTCTCACGGCACGCCCGAGGAGCTCCTCGTGCTCTTCAGCGAGGCGCAGGCGGTGAAGACCTTCGTCAACGAGACCGCCGTCCGGCTGGTGGACCGCTCCCTGACCCTCGCGGGCGGTCGCGGCTACCTGAACGGCCATCCCATCGCCCGCGCCTACCGCGACGTGCGCGCCAGCGCCTTCATGAACCCGCTCGCCTCGGGCCGCGCGCACGAGTTCCTCGGGCAGGTCGCGCTGGGCATGGGCGCCTCACTCGGCTAAGGAGAACCGATCATGGACTCAGCACACGCATTGCCCCAGGCCGACGCGAGCTCGCTCGTGGACGTCGACCGGCTCGAGAGCGCCGTCCAAAAGATGTACCGCAGCGTGGCGGCGTCGCCCGTCGCCGACCGCCACTTCGAGGTGGGCCACGAGCTCGCCCTGCAGCTCGGCTATCCGTCGGAGCTGCTCGATGCCATCCCCGCGGAGGCCGTGGAGTCGTTCGCGGGCGTGGGCTACCACTTCGACCTGGCGGCACTCCGGCCGGGCGACCGTGTGCTCGACCTCGGCTCGGGCTCCGGAACCGATGTCTTCAGCGCCGCCGTGGGCGTGGGGGAGAGAGGCAGCGTCGTCGGCGTGGACTTCACCGACCTCCAGGTGGCGAAGGCGGAGCGCCTGCGTGCCGGCTGGGGTCTCGATCACGTGAGCTTCGTCAGCGGCGCGATCGACGCGCTCCCCTTCGAGGACGAGAGCTTCGACGTGGTGATCTCGAACGGCGTGATCAACCTGTCGCCTCTGAAGCACCGGGTGTTCACCGAGGCGGCGCGGGTGCTCGCGCCCGGCGGCCGCCTCTCGATCGCCGACATCGTGAGCGGCAAGCCGCTGAAGGAGCGCACGCGCCGCAACGTGGACCTCTGGGCGGCCTGCATAGCCGGCGCGATCCCGCGCTCGAGCTACATCGAGACGATCGAGGCGGCCGGCTTCGACGTCGGCGAGGTGCGCCGCAACGACTACCGCTTCATCTCGGAGCGCGCGCTCGACGCATGCAGCACCTACGAGGTGGAGAGCGTGTCGCTGGCCGCCGTCAGCCGGGCGGGCTAGCGGCCGGCGAAAGCAGCCGCTGCTCGAACGCGTCCGCTGCGGCGGCCGGACCGCCGGCCCGCTCGAACGCCTCCGCGATGCGCTGCGCCCCGTCGCGGCGGGCCAGCGCCTCGCGGACCTTCTTGCGGAGCCGATCCGCGCTCAGCCTGCTCGCGGGCAGGCGGGTGCCGGCGCCCGAGACCTCCACGCGCCGCGCCACCTCGAGCTGGTCTCGGCCGAACGGCACGGCGCAGACCGGCACGCCGCGGGCGAGCGCCTTCTGCGTCGCGCCCATTCCCCCGTGGGTCACCGCACAGGCGGCGCGGTCGAGCAGCGGGGCGTGGGGGACGAACGGCATGACCCGGGCATTTGCAGGTACTTCGATGTCGCTCACGTCGGCTGCGGGCAGGGTCGCGACCACTTCGACCGGCTCGTCCTTCAACGCCTCGAGGGCGGTGCGCACGAGCCTGCCGTCGTCCTGGAACTCCGACGACGTGGTCACGAGGACGAGCGGCCGCTGGATCTCGCCGAGCCACTCGGGCGGGTCCGCGGGCGGGTCCCACGCGCACGGGCCCACGAGCTCAACGCTGTCCGGCCAGTCCGAGCGCGGGTACTCGAACGGTTCGGCGGTCATGTAGAGGAGCAGCGGCGGCCGGGTGAACATCGTGGTGGCGTCCACCGGCCCGAGCCCGACCTCGGCGCGAACGCCGTTGAGCTGGGACACCACGATCTTCTCCACCGTGCCGAACACGAGCGGCCGCAGCGCCCGGTCGCGCAGGCGGCCCAGCGGCCCGCGGGCGGGCGGCAGGCCGGGGCCGAACGGCGGCGCGTCCTGCGAGGGCAGCGGCAGCGGATATGGGCAGAACGCCGCCCACGGCCCGCGCCAGGCCTCGGCCGCGGCCAGTGCTCCCCAGGTCTGGATGTCGACGATGCACGCATCAGCGCGCTCGTCCACGATGGCCCGGCGCAGATCGGGCGCGTCGTGCTTCGCGCGCGCGCAGAACACGCTCACCGAGCGGCGCAGCGCCGCCTGCTGCCCACGCGCGCGCCAGTCGTCGTGCTCGACCGCCTCGATCGCGGGGTCGATGGGCGCGGCATCGAACCCGAGGCCGCGCATCAGCTCCACCTGCGACGCCAGCGTTCGCACGCTCACCTCGTGGCCGCGCGAGCGCAGCTCCAACAGGATCGGGGTGAGCGGGTAGAGATGCCCGCGAGCGGGAGAGGTGTAGGCGAGGATGCGGCTCATCTCGAATCTCCGGTCAGGGGTTGCAGAAGCTCGAGCAGCGCGGTCTCGGTCTGCGGGCGGCTGAGCCCGCGATCGCGCCGGAGGAGCTTCCAGGTATAGACGTCGCAGACGGCGACGAGCTGGGCCAGGCGGCGGTTGCGGCCGGCGCCGCGCAGGCCCGACAGCGTGGGCCGGAAGACGCGCCGGCACCACGAGACGTGGTAGGCGCGTCCCTGGTCGGCCACCTCACGGAGACCAGGATTTCGCTCCTCCTCGGCGAGCATGCGCAGCACGCCGTCGCCGAGCTGCTCGTAATGCGTGACCAGCGCCGCGACGGCTCCCGGGAGGTCGCCTGGCTCCACGTCGTCCCGGCCGACTCGTGCGCGGTCCATGGAGCGTTCGGCCGCGGCCGCGAACAGGCCCGCCTTCGACCCGAAGCGGCGCAGCACCGTCTGCTTGGTCACAC
Source organism: Thermoleophilaceae bacterium (assembly GCA_035572055.1). Classification (GTDB taxonomy): domain Bacteria; phylum Actinomycetota; class Thermoleophilia; order Solirubrobacterales; family Thermoleophilaceae; genus JAICJR01. Next base: position 13,804 of record DATNBJ010000207.1, read on the forward strand.
CGGCGCGCCGCGCCACCTGCTCCAGGGACATCTCGTGGCTGGGGCGCTCCCAGAACACGTCGATCGCCGCGTCGACGATCCGGTCAGCCGTGGCCTGCGCGGCATCCGCGCGGGCGGTCATTCGGTAGGTCCGCCTGGTCACCGTCATTTGACGTGACCAACGGTAACACGAAAGGGAAGGAGGCGCTAGGCCACCAGCGCCTCTCGCGGAACGACCGCCCGCTCGAACAGAGCGGGCGGCCTCGTTGCTAGACGCCTGAGGTCGCGGACGGCAGGGGCGCCGGCAGCGGGGCGTCGGGGGCCGGCGGGCGCAGCGCGCGCCAGCGGACCGATCCGGTCATCAGCAGCAGCGACACCGCGCCGAGCACGATGTTCGTGATGACCGTGGCGGCCTGCATGCCGATCCCGAACGCCAGCACGCTCGCCGCGGACGCCATCGACAGCGCCACGACCAGCATGGCCTGCTGTGAGCCCGCGCCGCCCGGTGTCAGCGGCACCGCGCCGGCGGCGAGCTGCACCGAGACCACGAGCGCCGCGGTGCCGATGCTCGCCGGCACGCCGAACGCCACGAGGAACCAGTAGACGGACGCCACCCGCAGGACCCAGCCGAGCACCTGCCAGCCGGCGACGCGGCCCAGGTAGTACGACGGGCTCGCGAGCACCGCGAGGCCGCGCCGGGCCTCGGCGAGCAGCGGCCGGAGATTGGGACGGCGCCGAACGACGAGGGCCACGAGCAGGACGATCACGCCGAGCGCGGCGGGGAGCATCAGCGAGTGGCGGGCGAGCGGATCGAGGATCATCGACGGCCCATCCGGCATCGGGCCCGTGAACACCACGAGCGCCACGATGACCACGGTGAGGATCACGTCGAGGACGTACTCGGCGAAGAGCGTCGACACGAGGCCGGGGAACGTCGCCTCGGGCGTGCGGCGCCTCACGAGCTCGACTCGCAGCAGCTCGCCCGCACGGGCCGGCACGAAGCTGTCCACACCCACGCCGACCAGGAAGGCGCCGAGCGACTCGCGGAAGCGGGGCGCATCCTCCGGGTACGCGGCGCGCACGATGTTGTGCCAGCCGCGGGCCCGCGCGCAGAGCTTGGCCACGTGGAGGACGAGCGCGAGAGCGAACGCGCCCAGGGACACGCCCCCGAACTTCTCCAGGACCCCCTCAACGGGCATGTCCCCATAATCGACCCAAGTTCTGAAAGGTGCATGAAAACTTTAAGAGCCTTAACTGAGGGGCGGGCGGGGCTCACGGGGTAAGACGGAGCATCCCGGGGACGCTAAGCCCGACATGGAACCAACCATCCTGCCTCTACCGGCCCCCGCGCATCTCGTCGATCTCGATGCCGCCGAGCGCGCGGCGGCCGACCTGCTCACGGCGCTCGGCGCCGATCTCGACGACGAGGGGTTGCGCGAAACACCACGGCGCGTCGCCGCCGCCTACGCGGAGCTGCTCACCCCTGAGCCGTTCAACCTCACCACGTTCGCCAACGACGAGGGCTACGACGAGCTCATCCTCGTGCGCGACATCCCCTTCCAGTCGCTGTGCATGCATCACCTGCTGCCATTCCACGGCGTCGCGCACGTGGCCTACCTGCCGAACGACCGGATCCTCGGTCTGTCCAAGCTCGCACGCGTGGTCGACCTGTTCGCCCGCAGCCTCCAGCTCCAGGAGCGGCTCACCACCCAGGTCGCCAACTGGCTGCAGGAGCGGCTTCAGCCGAAGGGCGTGGGTGTGGTCGTGGAGGCCGAGCACCTGTGCATGTCGCTGCGCGGGGTGGAGAAGCCCGGCGCCAGAACCGTGACCTGCGCGCTCCACGGGCTCGTCCGCGACGACGCCCGCACGCGCGAGGAATTCCTGAGCCTCACCGGAGGGAGAGCCTGATGCCCGAGCACACCTTCGTCATCGTCGGCGCGAGCCTGGCCGGCGCGAAAGCCGCGCAGACCCTGCGCGAGGAGGGCTTCGACGGCCGCGTCCTGCTCTTCGGCGACGAGCCCGAGCGGCCGTACGAGCGCCCGCCGCTGTCGAAGGAGTACCTGCGTGGCGAGACCGCCGACAAGCCCTACGTGCACGACGAGGGCTTCTACGCGGACAACGCGATCGAGCTCCACACATCCAGCCGCGTCGAGCGGATCGACCCGCGGGCGAGGCAGGTGATGCTGGCCGCCGGCGGCCACGTGGATTACGACCGGCTGCTCCTGACCACAGGCGCCGAGCCGCGACGGCTACCGCTGCCCGGCGCCGACCTCGATGGGGTCCTGTACCTGCGGACGACCGCCGATTCCGAGGCGATCCGCGAGCGCATCGAGGCCGGGGGACGGCTCGTGACCATCGGCGCCGGCTGGATCGGCGCCGAGGTCGCGGCCTCCGCAAAGCAGAAGGGGTGCGAAGTCACGCTCATCGAGATGGCGCAGCTCCCGCTGGAACGGGTGCTTGGCCCAGAGCTCGGAGCGATCTATCGCGACATCCACGTGGAACACGGGGTGGACTTCATCGGCGGCGCTTCGGTGGAGGCGATAGAGGGCGAGAGCCGCGTCGAGGCCGTGCGGCTCGCGGGCGATCGCCGGATCGAGGCGGACTTCGTAGTGGTGGGCGTGGGCATCGCCCCCCGTGTCGAGCTCGCCCAGGAGGCGGGTCTCGAACTGGACAACGGGATCGCGGTGGACCAGTTGCTGCGCACGAGCGCCGAGCGCGTGTACGCAGCCGGAGACGCCGCGAACGCCTACCACCCCTTCTACCACGCGCGCGTGCGAGTGGAGCACTGGGCGAACGCGCTCAACCAGGGGCCGGCCGCCGCCCGGAGCATGCTCGGCAACGGGGAGCCGTACGAGCGGATCCCGTACTTCTTCTCGGATCAGTACGAGGTCGGCATGGAGTACTCGGGGTTCGCGGCCGAGTGGGACGAGGTGGTGTTCCGCGGCGACCCGGCCGGCCGCGAGTTCATCGCCTTCTGGCTGCGCGACGGCCGTGTGCTGGCCGGCATGAACGTGAACGTGTGGGACGTGACCGATCCGATCCAGGCGCTGATCAGGTCGCGAGCGGTGGTGGATCGCGCGCGTCTCACCGACCCCGACACGCCGCTGGCCGACCTGCTCCCAGCCGAGTCGCAGGTGCCATAGTCCGCCCGCTATCCGGCGGCTTCTGCACAGCGCGATCGCGCTCGCGGCGGCCGGCCTCGTCCTGGCCGGCTGCGGCGGCGGTTCCTCGAACGGCACGCAACGCGTGGTGCTGGCGCTCGACTTCACCCCGAACGCCGCGCACGCGCCGATCTACCTGGCGGCGCACGAGGGCTACGACGAGCAGCACGGCATCAAGCTCTCGATCCGCACGCCGGGGTCGGGGCCGGACTCGCTCAAGCTGCTCACGAGCGGCCGCGCCGACGTCGGCGTTCTCGACATCAACGACCTCGGTCTCGCGCGCGACCGCGGGGAGGACCTGGTCGGCGTGGGCGCGCTGGTGCAGCGTCCGCTTGCCGCGATCATCGCCCAGCCGTCGATCCAGCGGCCGCGGGACCTCGACGGCAAGCGCGTGGGAGTGTCGGGCCTGCCGTCCGACCCGGCCTTCCTGAAGGCGATCCTCTCGCGCGACGGGGGCGACCTGTCCACCGTCCACCAGATCACGATCGGCTTCGGCGCCGTGCCCAACATGATCGCGCGAAAGATCGTGGCCGTGCCGGCGTTCTGGAACGCGGAGGGGGTCGAGTTGCGCCAGCACGGCATTCCCGTGAAGGAGTTCCGCGTGGACGACTACGGCGCGCCGCGCTACCCGGAGGTCGTGCTGGTGACCACTCGCAAGACGCTCGAGCAGCGGCGCGACATGGTGGCCCGCACGCTCGCCGCGATCGAGCAGGGCGTGAACAAGATGGTCTCGGACAAGGCGCTGGCCACGAAGGTGATCGCCGCCGCGGCGGGCAACGCGGATCCGAAGCTGATCGCCGCCCAGGTGGACGCGCTGGCGCCGTCGGCCGTGCTCCCGCCGCTGACGCTCGACAAGAGCGTGCTCGAGCAGTGGTCCGCGTTCGACGCACGGACCGGCCTGCTGCCGCATCCGGTCGATATAGGCAGGGCATTCGATTTCTCGATTGCTAAGCTCGACAACTCGAAGGGAAGTAGTTCCTGACGGGTGACGTTCGTCAACACGGCCTCTGATCGGGCCCGGCGTCACCGGCCCTCGCGGCGGACGAAACCTTCTCCCGAATCAATGGAGAAGGAAGTTTGTCCCCCACAGCCTGGTCAATCCTCGGTGGTCTCGTGGTCGTGCTGCTCGCAGTCGACCTGGTCGTGTTCGCGCGCCACCACGCGCCGACGCTGCGCGAGTCGGCCATCTGGTCGGTCGGCTGGCTGGTGCTCGCGCTGGTGTTCGGCGCCGTGCTCTGGCTCTGGCAGGGCGGCCAGGCCGGCTCGGAATACCTCACCGGCTACCTGCTCGAGCGGTCGCTCTCGCTCGACAACGTCTTCGTGTTCGCGGTGATCCTGAGCTACTTCGCGGTGCCGCGGGAGATGCAGCCGAGCGTGCTCGGCTGGGGGATCGGGCTCGCGCTGGTCCTGCGCCTCGTGTTCATCCTGATCGGCGCCGCGCTGCTCGAGTCGTTCCAGATCACGTTCTACGTCTTCGGCCTGCTGCTCCTCTACACGGCGTACAAGCTGGCCCGCCACGACGACATCGAGATCGAGCCGGAGCGCAATCCGGTGCTCCGGCTCACGCGGCGGCTTGGGCTCACGAGCCCGCTGTTCGCGGTGTTCGTGGTCGTTGCGACGACCGATCTGATCTTCGCGGTCGACTCGATCCCGGCGATCTTCGCGGTCACCACCGATGCGTTCATCGTGTTCGCCGCCAACGCCTTCGCGATGCTGGGGCTGCGGGCGCTCTACTTCCTGCTCGTCGGGATGCGCGACCGGTTCGTGTACCTGTCGCAGGGGCTCGCGGCCGTGCTCGGGTTCATCGGGGTGAAGATGCTGCTCGTCGACGTCTGGCACGTGCCGATCTGGCTCTCGCTGGCCGTGGTCGTGCTCACGCTGGCCGCCGCCGCGGTGCTGTCGATGAGGGCGAGCGCGGGGGCGGCGGCCTGAGCGCGCCGCCCCCGGATCGCCTGCGGATCAGGTGCCC
>DATNBJ010000208.1:0-6017 GCA_035572055.1 Thermoleophilaceae bacterium
CTCGGCCGCGCGCAGCGAGCGCACGGTCAGGGAAGACCCGTAGCGCTGGTCGACCGAGAAGGTGCCGATCACGCGCACCACCTGGCCGGCAGGGCAGCGCTCGTAGAGCTGGTCGACCTCGTCCCAGATGACCGCCTCGACCGTTCCGGAGAGGTCGCCGAGCTGGAGCTTGACGAACGAGTCGCCGTTCTTCTTCTGGCGCCGCACGCGCTCGCGGACGGCGAACACGGAGTCCACGGTCTGGCCGTCGACCAGGTCGCGAACGAACAGCTTGGCCGCGATGAGGGTCTGTTGCTCCATCGGAATCCACCGTAGTTGCGGGTGCGGACGGCACCGACCCCGGTACGCTGCTCCCGTGGCCGAGGGTCTTCCGTCCGTGCTCGTGGCCGGTGGCACCGGCGCCCTGGGCGCCGCGGTGCTGGGCGAGCTGCTCGAAAGCGGCTACCCGGTGACCGCCACCTGGGTCGTGCCGGAGGAGCGCGAACGGGTCGAGGAAGACTTCGGCGGCCACGACCGCCTCACGCTCGTCGAGGCCGACGTGATGCGCGAGCAGGCCGTGCTCGAGGCGTTGATGAGCGTCGGCCACCTCGGCGCGATCGTGAACCTCGTGGGGGGCTTCTCGGCGCCCGGCAAGGTGCACGAGTCGACCGTCGACGACTTCGAGTCCATGCTGCGGCTCAACCTGCGCCCCGCGTTCCTGCTCGCGCACGTGGGAATCCCGCGGCTGGTCCAAATGGGCGGCGGTGCGTTCGTGTGCGTGTCGGCGCGGCCGGCGCTGCGGCCGTTCGCCGGCGCGGCCGGCTACGCGACGGCGAAGGCCGGCGTGCTCGCCTTCATCCACGCGCTCGACACCGAGTACAGGAACGAGGGCGTGCGCTGCAACGCGATCCTCCCGAGCGTGATCGACACGCCCGCCAATCGCGCGGGGCAGCCCGACGCGGACTACTCGAAGTGGGTGCCGCCGCAACAGATCGCGAAGGTCATCCGATTCCTCGTATCGGACGACTCGCTACCCATCAGCGGGGCGGCGGTACCGGTGTACGGACGGGCCTAGACGGGGCCGCTGGTGGCCAGCTCGGCGACGATGTTCTGGGCGCCGCTCAGCTGATCATCGGGCACGTCGAAGCGCCAGTCGGCGCCGTCGGCAAACGCGATCTCGAGCGCACCCGCCTTGTCCACGGCAGCGGATCTGATGGTCGCCCGCCGCTTGGATGCGGTGATCTCGGCAGTGGCCTTGATCTTGCCGAGCAGACCCTTCTTGGCCTTGAAGACGGCCACCTCGTCGGGGAACAGGGCGAGCTGGGCCGGGCCCTCTGGAGCGACCACGAACGCTGTAGCGATGGCATTCACTCCATCCAAGGTAGCCCATCGCTGTTAAGAACGGGGGTATCGAAATGTTTGTGTCTGTGTGATTTTCGCCGCAAGCGAGCCGTCGTCCAAGGCGAGCTCGGTCTCCAGAACCATGAGCGTGCGGGCCTTGTGAAGGGGCCGGGTTGTGGCCGTCAGCGACCCCTCTCGGACCGCGCGGAGGAAGTTCGTCTTCGACTCGATGGTCGCCGTCCCGACAGCTCCCTCGGGCAGATTCAGGAACGCGCACACGCCGCCGCACGAGTCCGCGAGCGCCATCAGCGCGCCGCCGTGCATCAGGCCGCCGGCGGTGCAGCGCTCGGGCGACCAGTCGAGGCGGCCGCGCACCACCTCGGGTCCGGCCTCGAGCAGCTCGATGCCCACAAGCGCGGCGAACGTCATCGAGTCGCGCAGGGTGGTGAGGTCGTCGTTCACGCCTTCCGACCCACCAGCAGGACCCATAGCTGCGCCACGTGCACGTGCCCCTCGTGCTCGTGGGCGTGCAGGCCGGTGGGCGCACCGCCGCCGACCTCCTCGTCGAGGGCGGAGAGCACCTGCTCGCCGACCTCCTCGGTGGTGGTGTGCGCGCGCTCGATCCAGGGCTTGGCGGGGATCGCCTGGCGGCGCTCGTCGCGCGCGACCACGGACGTGCCCGCCTCGCGCAGCAGCGACATCAGCTCCTCCTCCGGCAGCGCGTTGGTGTGCGACGGGTCGCGCAGCCGTTCGAGCTCGTTGTGGCGGTGGCCCCCGTCCACCATGTCGACGATCGCCACGTGTCCGCCCGGCCGCACGACGCGCGCCATCTCGAGAGCGACCGCCCTCGGGTCCTCGAGGTGATGGAACGCGAAGCGGCTGACGGCGACGTCGAACGAGCCGTCCTCGAACGGCATCGACGCGGCGTCGCCCTCCACGAAGCGGACGTTCCCCACGCCCTCATCCTCGGCGCCCTGGCGGCCGGCGTCCATTACCTCCGGGGTCAGGTCGATCACCACGAACTCGCGCGCGCGGTCGGCCAGCCGGCGCGAGAGGTGGCCGGCACCGCCGCAGACATCGAGCACCGAGTCGTGCGTCTCGAGCGGCAGGTGCGTCGCGATCCACTCGGCGATGTCCTGGTCGCCGAAGAACGAGTGCTTTGCCGCGAACTCGGGCGCCTGGCGCGCGAACTCCTCGCGCACGCGCTCGTTGTGCTCGCTCATCGCTTCTCCAGGCTGTCGAGTCCCATGTCGCTCAGCACCTCCGGCGTCTTCGTGAACCTGATGTCGCGGTAGTCCACCACCTGCACGTGGTTGCCCCACGGGTCGCGGAAGTCGAGGTAGCGTCCGCGCGTGATCTCCACGCCGGCGTCCACCAGCGCCGCCCGCGCGGCGTCCTTGTCCTCGACGACGAGGCCGAAGTGGCGGGCGTCGTCCGGCGGGCTCGCGCGGCCCTCGGACAGCGCGATGAACTGGTCGCCCATCTCGAGGAAAGCCATTCCCGGCTCGTACTCGATCTCGCCGAGCTGGAAGATCCGCCCGTAGAAGTCGAGCGCCTCCTGGAGGTCGCCGACCTCGAGGGCCACGTGGTTGATCCCGACGAGCCGGGGCCGGTCCGGCATGGTTCGCAGCCTAGCGCCGGCAGGTCGACGCGACTCGCCAGATATGCGTCTGGCCGAGGATGAGGTAGCGGCCGTGAGGAGCCGCCGGCAGCCAGGGCTGGCCGCGGCTGCGCCGCGCCTGGATCACCACCCCGCTGCTGCCCGCCAGCGGCTGCACGTCGCCGAGATGCTGATGGAGCACCCAGGCGACGCGCGGGGTGGCGTAGCGCTGGGTCGACAGCGGGCGGCAGGCAAGCAGGCGCTCGCTGCCGCCGGCCACGGCGACCGCGTGGGGAAGGTCGCGCTGCAGAGACGCCTCGTGCGCGACTCCCGGCGCCGCTGCGCGCATGGCGTCGATACGGGGAACGGCCCAGGGCAAAGAGGCGGCGGCGATCACCAGCACGCTCGCGCCCCCGATCAACGCGGTGGGCAGCCGCAGCCGCCCGAGCAGCGCGCCGCCGGCGCGCGCGAAGCCCACCCCCGCCACCACGCAGGCGATCCCCACGGGGGCGATCAGGTAGCGCGGGTTGCCGGAGTAGCCGGCCTGCGTCATGCCCGCCACCACGCCGATCCAGGCGATTGCCCCCGCACCCAGCGCCAGAGTGATGCGGTCGACTCCCGGCCGCGGCCGCGGCCTCGCCAGGGCGAGCACGAAGCCGATCACGACCGGCAGGATCACCGCGTCGGTGGCACTGTCGAGCAGCGCCAGGGCCGGATGGGCGGCCAACGCGGGCACGCCCGAGCCCATCGTGGGCTCGCGCGCGCGGCCCGCGGCGCGCAGCGCGTCGCCGGATCCGATCAGCTCGGGGATCAGCCACAGGGCGGGCACCAGGACCGCAAGACCGAGCGACAGCCGCCGCGTGGCCGGCTCGCGGAACCAGAGCCAGACCGCGTACGCGGCCACGAACGGCCACGCCTCCGCCCGCAGCAGCGTGGCGAAGAAGCCGATCGCGAGCGCCTGCCGGTAGCGGCCCTCCAGGTGGCGGTCGATCGCCCACAGCACGAGCGCGATCAGGATCCCCTCGGAGTAGCCGATCCAGTTGCTCCAGAACCAGCCGCGGCTGAGCACGAGCGCGGCCACCGCGATCACCCCCGCGGCCGTGCCCGCCAGCCGCGCGGCGATCCGGTAGGCCAGCAGGCCGCCGAGCAGCGTGCCCGCCCGGGCCACCACCAGCCAAAGCGCCGGCGCCGCCCCGCCGAACAGCGAGAACACCGTGGTGAACGCCACCGGCAGCGGCTTCCACGACGGTCCGTCGACCGTGCTCAGATCGAGGTGCGCGATCTCGCGCCCCCAGACGAGCCAGGCCATGGGGTCGTAGCTCGGCGCTCCCGCCAGCAGCAGCGAGAGCGCCGCGAGGACCAGACAGGCGAGAACCGCCTTCACGCCCCCGATTATTCAGTTGTGCGCTGGCCGGCGCTGTACGCGTGGGGAATGGCGAGCAGCTCGTTCCCAAACGTCAGGAAGTTGCTGAACTCGTCCACGTAGAGCGTGCCGCGCACCACGTCGCCGCGGTGTCCGCTCGGCGTGATCGTCACGCTCATCGTGGCCGTCTTCCCCGGCTTTGCCGCAGGCAAGCGCCAACCAGTCCGTCCGGCCTCGATCTGGACAACGCCGTAAGCTTGATCAAGTATTCGACTCGCGCGGATGGCCACCAGCATCGAGATAGAGACCCGGCGCCTGGGGGACTCGCAGCTAGAGGCGCCGCGAGTGATGCTCGGCTGTGGCAACTTCGGCGGCGTGGGGTCGGCGCCCGCGTTCTTCGGCCAGGGCATGTCCGAGGACGAGGCGTTCGCCGTGATGGACGCCGGCTGGGAGCTGGGCCTGACCCACTTCGACACCGCCGATGCCTACGGCGGCGGCCGCAGCGAGACCACGATCGGCCGCTGGTGCCGCTCGCGCGGCGTGCGCCCGCAGATCACCACGAAGACCTACAACCCGATGGACGAGGGCCACGATCACGGCCTCTCGCGCGCGCGTATAGAACGCCAGATCGAGTCGAGCCTCGAGCGCCTCGGCGTGGACCGGGTGGATCTGTACCTCGCGCACGAGTTCGATCCGGAGGTGCCGATCGAGGAGACGTTCGGCGCGTTCCGCGAGCTGGTCGGTGACGGCCTGATCCGCGCCTACGGGGTGAGCAACTGGGATGCGGCACAGCTCCAGCGGGCGATCGACGCCGGCGCACCGGCCTGCGTCCAGAACTCCTACTCGCTGCTCGAGCGTGCCGACGAGCGCGAGCTGCTGCCGCTGTGCGAGAGCAGCGGCGTGGCCTACGCGGCGTTCGGCCCTCTCGCCGGCGGCTGGCTCACCGGCAGGTACCGCCGCGGCCAGGCGTTCCCCGCGGGCTCGCGGATGACGCAGCGGCCCGAGCCGTACGAGAAGTTCATGACCGACGACGTGTTCGACGCCCTCGAGGAGCTCGAGCGCATGGCCGCCGAGCGCGAGGTGTCGATGGGCGGCCTGGCTCTCGCGTGGCTGCTGAGCGAGCCACGCCTGAGCTTCGTGGTGGTGGGCCCCACGAAGCCCGAGCATCTGGAGCCCGTGCGCGAGGCGCTCGGCCTGACGCTCAGCGAGGAAGAGCGGCGGACGATCGGGAGCCTGTTCGCCTGATGCCTCCCGTGCTGGTGCTCGGCTACGAGGAGGTGTTCGAGGCGCTGCCGATGCGCGACTGCATCGAGGCGATGGCGGCCGTCCTTGCCGCCAACGCGCGCGGAGAGATGTACCAGCCGCTGCGCTCGATCGCGGTCCCGCCGGGCGGTGGCGGCTTCATCGGCCTGATGCCGGCGCAGGGCCGCAACGCCTTCTCGCTCAAGTCGCTGGTCGTGATCCCGGACAATCCGAAGCGCGGCCTCGACTCGCACCAGGGCACCGTCACGCTGTTCGACGGCGAGACCGGGATTGCCACGGCGCTGCTCAGCGCCTCGGCGATCACGGCGATTCGCACGGCTGCCGTCACCGCCCTCGCCACCCGTCTCCTCGCGCGCGAGGACGCGCGCGAGCTGGCGGTGCTCGGCGCCGGCGTGCAGGCGAAGTCGCACCTCCATGCGCTGCGCCTCGTGCGCGACTTCGAGAAGGTGCGCCTCTACTCGCCCACGCCTG
>DATNBJ010000209.1:0-5028 GCA_035572055.1 Thermoleophilaceae bacterium
TTCCGCCGGGCCCACGTGCCGAAGCAGGCCGTGTTGGTGAACGCCGAGCACGGCGTGATCTACTTCCGCGGCGAGCTCGACGACGAGCAGCAGATCGAGGCGCTGCTGCACTCCGCCAGCAGGGTCAGCGGGGTGAAGGGCGTGAAGAGCCTGCTGCACACGCCGAACGGGGCGGGCGGCTAGCGAGCTGTCCTGCTTTGACCCCCAAATAGGGGGTCATTCCAGGACAGCTCGGGCGAATCTCACCCAGTGGCTGACTATTTCCTCGTAGAGCTGGCGTGCGGCCCCGGCTGGGATCGCACGCGCGGGCGGCGCGAGCAGGACGGCTGGGACGATCACGCCGCGTTCATGGACGCGCTCGCCGAGGACGGCTTCATCGTGATGGGCGGGCCGACCGGGACGGGGGAGGCCGACAACACCTTCCACGTGGTCGACGCGCCAGACGAGGCGGCGATTCGTCAGCGGCTCGCCGAGGATCCCTGGGCGAACGACCTGCTCATCGTTCACAGCATCCGGCCGTGGACCGTCTGGCTACGCGCGCCCGGCGGCCGCTAGGCGCAGAGCTTGTAGACGCGGCTCGTCTTCAGCGTGCGCCTGCCCGCGTGCACGCGGATGACGAGTCGCGCCGAGCTGCGGCCCTTCACGGCGGCGGGGTTGACCATCGCGTAGCGAGAGCGCCCGCGTCGCACGATCTTCACCCGCTTGCCGCCGAAGGTGGCCCGGATGCTGCGCACCTTCGCCCCGTGCGGGGTCTTCACGCGCACGCGGAACCTGCCGCGCGACTTGCACGCCCGCAACGCCGGAGTCTGCGTGTGCACGGTGCCGGGCGAGCCGCCCCCGCCCGTCGGCCACACGTCCTTGTCCACGCGCACGACGTAGAAGCCCGTGCCGCCGTCGCTGAACCAGATCTCGCGCCGCTCGGGCGCGAACGCCGGCTTCGACATGTCGTAGTTGCTGCCGTCGTACCCGTTCTGCGTGCTGCCGTGGCTCGGCACCACGTAGTAGCCGATCTCCTTGGGGTGCTGGATGTCGGAGATGTCGAACACGCGCAGGCCCGACGCGATGAAGCCGCAGGCCGCGATCTTCGGGTTGTCCTCGTAGGGCACGTTGCAGTAGTGCGCCGCATAGCCCTGCGCGGGGCTGAGGGTGCCGGGGTCTCCCGACGCGGCCTTGTGCTCGGCCGGCATGTTCACCGCGAGGCGCAGGTTCGACGCCACGACCGGCTTGGTCTCGTCGGCGATATCGATGATCCGCGCGCCGCCGACCATGTTCGCGTCGCCGGTCGGGTTCAGCGTCTGCTGGGTGTACTCGTCGGTCTCGAGCAGATACGGGTGGCCGTTCTCGTTGAAGGGAATCGCGTTCTGCGGGATCGATGCCGAGTTCCAGGTCAGGCGGGCGATCTCGCGCGTGTGCGGGCTCGCCTTGCGCGCCTGGATCTGGCTGGTGTCGAGGATCAGGAGCTGGCCGCCCGGGTCCGCGATGTAGGCGCGGTTGCCGTCGTCGCTCAGCGACATGCCGTGGGACTTGATCGCGCCCTGCCAGACGTCCTTCGGATGTTTCGGGTCGGTCAGGTCGATCGCCGTGATGTCCTGCAGCGCCGTGCTGGTGGCGTAGAAGGTCTTGCCGTCCGCCGAGAAGCCGCTCTCGTGGCCGAACCGCGCCCACGGCCCGGTGGCGTCGAGCACCGGATGGCGGCAGTCCTTGCTCACGTCGTAGACGGAGAAGAAGCCGGGCGCGGTGGCGGGGTTGCCGGCCACGGCGGCGAGCAGGCCGCGTTTCGCGTTGAGGTTCAGCGACTCGTGCGGTGTGAGCATCGCCGGCTCGGTGAGCGTGTCGGTCTGAACCGGATGGGACGGGTCGGACATGTCGAGCACCGCGACACCGACCGACCCGCCACCCGGGTTCAACGCGTTGGTTGGGAACAGCAGGGTGGTGTCGTAGAAGGCGCACTCATGGCCCGCGTTATCGAAGTAACGAAAGACCTTGAAGCCGCCCTCGGTGCCCTGATGGGCCACCACCTGGAGGTTGCAGATCAGCCCGTTCGGATCTGATCCCGCCGGCACCCGTCCGTCGATCCCGGGCTCGGGACGGGAGCCGGGATCGCACTTATCGACGGGTGTCGGCGCAAACGGGGGCTCAGCGCGCTTCACCACCTGAACCGGATCTGGCGTGTCGCCGCCGCCCTGCCCGATCGCGAAGAGATCGTTGGGCGGCGTCGTGTCGCCTATCGCCAGGTCAACGGCGAATGCCGTGGTCGCCAAGATGGCCACCACAAGGACGACAAGCGTCAGCCGGCTTTTCAGGATCCCCGCCAAGTACCCCGCGCCTCCGGCGGCGATGGTACAGAAGGCGTTCTCGAAAAAGCGTCAGTTGTCGAGAACGGTGTAGTCCAGGCGGTCCAGCCGCTCCGGGTCGACGAGGATGTCGATCTCGACGATCCGCCCCGCCGCGACCGTGAAGCCGAGCACCGCGAACGGGCGGCCCTCCGGCATGACCACCACGCCCGGCGCTCCGTTGACGAGCGCTGGCCGACCATAGGGAGCCAGCCCCTGGAACCGCATCGCCTGCGCGATGACGGCCTCCGCGCCGTGGACCTCCTTGGTCTCGTCGCTGCGCAGCAGCCCGCCGTCCACGCGCAGCACCACGTCGGGGTCGAGCACGTGGAGCAGTCCCTCGAAATCGCCCTCGCGCGCGGCGGCTTCGAACGCCGCGACCACCTCGCGCTGACGGGCGAGGTCCGCGTCGGGCGTCGTCGGCGCTCCCTGCACCCGCCGGCGCGCGCGGCTCGCGAGCTGCCGCGCCGCCGTGGGAGACCGCCCGACGATGGGGGCGATCTCGTCGAACGAGATGCCGAACATGTCGTGCAGCACGAACGCCAGGCGCTCGGCCGGGTTCAGCGTCTCGAGGACCACGAGGAGCGCGAGCCCGACCGAGTCCGCCAGCAGAGCTTCGTGCTCCGGGTTGCTCCCATCGGCGGTGTCGATCAGCGGCTCGGGCACGTGGGGCCCCATCTGCTCCTCCCGCCGCGACTTGCGCGAGCGCAGCATGTCGAGCGACACGCGGCCCACCACGGTGGTCAGCCAGCCGCCGAGGTTCTCGATCGCGCCGGCGTCGGAGCGGCTGAGCCGCAGCCACGCCTCCTGCACCGCGTCGTCGGCCTCGGCCAGCGAGCCGAGCATCCGGTACGCCACGGCGCGCATGTGCGGCCGCTGCTCCTCGAACTGCTCGGCGAGCCAATCGCTGCCGGTCATGCGGTCACCTCCGCGAGCTTGGCAGCCGGCGCGGGCTCGCCGCGGGTGTTGGTGGCGCGCAGGCCGATGAACGCGGCGGCCAGGATGAAGATGCTGCCGACCAGGAGCCCGCGCTGGTAGCCGGACGTCGCCGCCTGGATCTGCGAGCTGCCGTCCGCCAGCAGGTGATTGGTGCGGCTGGTGGCCACCGCCGTGAAGATCGCCAGCCCGAGCGCGCCGCCGAGCTGCTGCGACGCGTTGATCAGCGACGCGGCCAGGCCCGCCTTGTCGCGCGGCACGCCCGCGTTCGCCGCTGTCGTCACGCCGACGAACATCGGGCCGACGCCGAGCGACATCACGATCATGCCCGGCAGCAGGTCGCTGACGTAGGAGCCGTCCACCGGGATGCGCGACAGCCAGTAGACGCCGCCCGCCGCCACCAGGGCGCCGCCGACGATCACCCGCCGCGTGCCGACGCGGAGCAGCAACTGCGAGGCGACACCGGCGGCGATGCCGATCGCGAAGCACACGGGGAGATATGCGAGGCCGGTCTCGATCGGGGAGTAGTGCAGCACGGTCTGCATGTAGAGGGTGAGGAAGAAGAACATCGCGAGGAAGCCGGCGAACGCGATGAGCTGCGTCGCGTCGGCGTACGCGAGTCCGTTGATGCGGAAGATCGACAGCGGCGCGAGCGGATTCCTGACGCGACGCTCGTTCACCACGAAGCCCGCGAGCAGCACCAGCGCGCCGGCCAGCTCAGCGATCGTCTTGGCGTCGCCCCAGCCGACGGTGGGGGCCTTCACCAGCGCGAAGACGAGGAGCAGCATGCCGCTGGTGGCGAGCACGGCTCCGAGGAAGTCGAAGTTCGCGATCCGGCCCTGCGGGCGGTCATCGCGGATGAGGCGCAGCACGCCGCCGAGCACGAGCACGCACGCAATCGGGTTGACGAACATCACCCAGCGCCAGCCAGGACCCTCGGTGAGCACGCCGCCGATCAGCACGCCCACCGCGGACGCGACCGCTCCCGCTCCGGCCCAGGCGCCGAGCGCGGTGTTCCGCTCACGGCCCTCGGCGAAGCTCGTGGTGAGCAGCGAGAGGGCGGCGGGGAGCGTCATCGCGGCGCCGAGTCCCTGCCCGAGCCGGGCGGCCACGAGCACGCCGGAGCTTTCCGCGAAGCCGCCGATCGTCGACGAGATCCCGATCGTGAAGATGCCCGCGATGAGGATGCGGCGCCGCCCCAGCAGGTCGGCCGCGCGGCCGCCCAGGAGCATGAATCCCCCATACGTCAGCAGGTACCCGCTGGGCACCCACTGAAGCGCCGAGGTCGAGAAGCCGAGGTCGTGGCGGATCGACGGCAGCGCCACGTTCACGATCGGCGCGTCGACGAAGTCGAGGAACGCGATCGAGCAAAGCAGGAAGAGGGTGAGCCTGCCGCGGGGCGAAGAGAGGAATGACGTGCTGGCAGTGTCCATACGGGTCTCCGGGATTCGGGTCTGTACCTCCCTGACGCAGCCCGGCACGCGAATGTGACCGCTGCCATCCTCTGCGGCACATGGCCCCCTCCTCCTCTGAAGCGACGTACCTCGACGCCGGCGGGCGCGAGCTCCGGGTGACCAGCCCCGACCGCGTGATCTTCCCCGCCACCGAGCGCACCGGCGAGATCACGAAGCTGCAGATCGTCGAGTACTACCTGTCGGTGGCGCAGGGGATCCTGCGCGCGCTCGAGCGGCGACCGACGACGCTCGAGCGCTGGCCCAAGGGCGTGCACCCCGGCATCGTCATCTCCACGCGCGAGCGC
>DATNBJ010000210.1:0-2515 GCA_035572055.1 Thermoleophilaceae bacterium
CGGTCGAGCGCCACGATCGAGCCCGGGCCCATCTCGAGCGTCTCGCGGATCGTCATCGTTGTGCGGCCGATCTCGACCGTCAGCTCGACGGGGACGTCCAGGACGGGGCCGAGATCGAGCACGGCGGGCCGCTCGCCCGGCTGCTCCTGGAGCGCCGGCATGACGAGCTCGGTGCCCACCTCGACGGCGGGGACGTTGGCGGGATCGTGTTCGGACATGCTGCTTCCCTACTGGACGACGACGTCGGTGAACAGGACTTCGGAGACCTTAACATCGGTCTTCTTCTGCAGATCCGTGAGGATCTTCTGCTCGATCGCGTTGCGCTTCGGGCGGTCGATCAGGTCGCTCGACGGCAGGCCCGTGAGGTCGTTCGTGACGATCGCGCGGACAGCCGCGTCCTCGGGCAGCGTCGCCGCCGTGCCGTCGGTCGAGGCGGCGGGCGCGCCGGCTGTGAGCAGCAGGGCGATCGACACCTTGCCGTAGTGCTCGCCGCTCAGGTTGACGACGAACTCGGGCGACAGGGGGAACAGCGTGCCGACCACCTTGGGCGGCGCCGCCTTGGCGGGCTTGGGGGCGAGGATGAAGAAGTAGGCGCCGCCGCCCGCCGCGGCGAGCAGCAGGATGACGGGCAGGATGATCTTGAGCTTGCCTTTCACGGGGACGTTCCTCCGGAGGACGAGGTGTTGGAGCGGATCACCACGATGTCGACGCGCCGGTTGAGCGCGCGACCTGCCGCCGAGGTGTTGGGGGCGACCGGGTTCTGGTCGGAGAACCCGACGGCGGCGAGGTGCTGCTGGGAGACGCCGTGGTGGATCAGGAACTCGAGGACGGCATCGGCACGGGCGGTGGAGAGCTCCCAGTTGCTCGGGAACTCGCCGCCGGAGATCGGGACGTTGTCCGTGTTGCCCTCGACGCTGATGGGGTTCTGCATCTGCATCGACACGATCAGGTGCGAGACGCGGCTGAGGAGCGGGGTCGCGGTCGACTTGAGGGTCGCCTCGCCGCTGTCGAACACCAGGTTGTTTGTCAGCAGGCGGATCACGAGGCCTCGCTGGTCGATCGTGGTCGAGATGTCATTGGCGAAGCCGTGCTTGCGGGCGTACTCCTCGACCTTGCGCTGCACCTCGAGCAGGGTGTTCTGCTCCTTGGCGGCGGCCTTCGCCTTCGCCGCCGGGTTCGTCTTGGAGCCGATCAGCGTGTGGGTGAAGATGTTGAAGCTGGAGTTGACCGAGCCGCTCGGCGTGGCCGTCTGGACACCGGTGATGCGGGTCGGGTTGCCCTGCTGGATGCCCTTGCCGCCGTCCAGGACGCCGCCGATGAACGCCTTCTGCAGCGCGTGCTGGAGCACCTGGTACTTCGAGATGTTCACCGACGAGATCGAGAACAGCACCATGAACAGGGCCATGAGCAGCGTGATCATGTCGGCGTAGGTGAGGAGCCAGCGCTCGTCGCCGCCCTCGTGGCCTCCGCCGCCGTGGCCGTGCCCGCCGCGCCTGCGGCGGCCGCGTGCGTGGCTCGCGCTCATGCGGCCTCACGCAGCTCCGCCGAGCCCGCGCCGGCCTCGGCGCTCTTGCCGCGGTCGGCCGGGGCGACGAACGCCTCGAGCTTCTCGGACAGGACGCGCGGGTTGTCGCCGGCCTGGATCGACAGGATGGCGTCGAGGATCATCATGCGGTGGTTGACCTCGACGGCGGACATCTCCTTGAGCTTGTTGCCGATCGGCAGGAACATCAGGTTCGCGCTCGACACGCCGTAGAGGGTGGCGATGAACGCGCCCGAGATGGCGGGGCCGAGGGTGGACGGCGCGGCCAGGTTCTCGAGCACGTGGATCAGGCCCATGACGGTGCCGATGATGCCGACCGTCGGGGCGAAGCCGCCGGCCGTCGCGAACAGCCCGGCCACCTGCTGGTGGCGGGCGGCGAGGCCGTCGACCTCAGCCTCCAGGATGGCGGCGACGAGGTCGGAGTCGGTGCCGTCGACGACGAGCTGGAGGCCCTTGCGGGTGTAGGCGTCGTCGATCTTGGCGACGTCCTCCTCGAGGGCGAGCAGGCCGTTGCGGCGGGCCTTCTCGGACAGCTCGACCATCAGGCCGATCGAGGACGCCGAGTTGATCGAGGTGCCCTTGAACGACATGATCGCGGCCTTCGGCGCGGTCATGAACGCGCGAAAGTTCGTGGACGCCATCGTCGCCCCGGCGGTGCCGCCGGTGATCAGGATGAGCGCCGGGATGTTGAGGAACGCGACCGGGTTCGTGCCCTCGAGGATGGCAGACACGAAGAGCGCGCCGAACGCGCATGCGATGCCGATTGCGGTGATTGCCTTCATGTCTGTCCGTTCCTTCGGGGCGAGCGCCGCCGTCCGTGGCGGCGTGTTGCGTCTGCTTGCAGATAATCGGCCCGCATGGCTCGAGATTCAGTCTGCGGAGCCGGTGACGCGGGGCAGGTCGACCACCGCCGCGAGCCGGCCGTGGCCCGCCCGGCGGGCGTTGGCGCGGGCCGGGGGCTCGACCGCGGCG
>DATNBJ010000211.1:0-2643 GCA_035572055.1 Thermoleophilaceae bacterium
AACGTGCTGGCGCTGTCGCTGCGCACCACCAGCGAGGCCGTCCTCGAGGAGATCCTCGACGGCTGGTTCGACGCGGAGCCCAGCCACGAAGCGAGCGACGTGCAGAACGTCGAGCACCTCGCCGAGATCCGATGACGGCCGACATAGTCGACACCCCGGCCCAGGCTGCCGAGCTGGAGCTGCCGCCGCTGATCGTCCGCGAGCCGCTCGAGGCGTTCATGGACGAGCACGGCCTGGGCGAGGGCATGATCAGCGCGGAGCGCGTGGGCGAGGGCCACTCGAACGTCACGTTCCTCGTGCACCGCGGCGAGGAGAGCTTCGTGCTGCGCCGCCCGCCGCGCCCGCCGCTGCCGCCGTCGGCCCACGACGTGCTGCGCGAGGCGCGTGTGCTGAGCGGGGTGCAGGGCCGGATCCGCACGCCCGCGGTGCTGGCCGTCTGCGACGACGAGTCGATCCTCGGCGTGCCCTTCTACGTGATGGAGCGCGTGTACGGAACCGTGATCACGAGTGAGATCCCGGCCGCGATCGACACGGCGGAGGAGCACGCGCGCATCTCCGAGGAGCTCATCACCGCGCTGGTGGAGCTGCACGCCGTGGACTGGCGCGACGCCGGCCTCGAGGGCTTCGGCAAGCCCTCCGGCTACCTCGACCGCCAGCTCCGGCGCTTCAACGGCCTCTGGGAGCACAACAAGACGCGCGAGCTGCCGCTCGTCCAAGAGGTGGCCGACTGGCTGGCGGCCAACAAGCCCGAGTCGCCCGACGCCACGATCGTGCACGGCGACTTCCGCCTGGGCAACACGATGTTCGCCGACGACGCGCCCGCCCGGCTCGTGGCGATCTTCGACTGGGAGATGGCCACGATCGGCGATCCGCTGGCCGACCTCGGCTACATGACCGCGACGTGGGCCGAGCGCGGCGAGGCCGAGCAGTCGATGTTCGCGCTGACCACCGTCACGCGCGCCGAGGGCTTCTACCTTCGCGACGAGCTGGTGGCCCGCTACGAGGAGCTGTCGGGCCGCTCGATGTCCGACCTGCGCTGGTACCAGGCGCTCGCGGTCTGGAAGGCCGTGGTGTTCATGGAGGGCAACTACAAGCGCGCCGTGGCCGGCACCACCGACGACTCGTACCTGCTGCTGTTCGAGGAGGGCGTGCCGCGGCTGGCCGAGGCCGCCCACGAGATCACGCAGGCGCCGCCGCCCGGCTCGTGAGGGGACTGCTCACCGACTTCGGGGGCGTCCTCACCACGAACGTCTTCGACTCCTTCAGAGCGTTCGCCACCGCCGAGGGACTCCCGCGGGACACCGTGAAGCGCACGTTCCGCGAGAACCCGGAGGCGCTGGCGGAGCTGCGGTTGCTGGAGAGCGGACAGCTCTCGGTCCCGGACTTCGAGCGCCGCTTCGCGCCGCACCTGGGGATCGAAGAGCACTCCGGCCTCGTTGAGCGGCTGTTCGCCGGACTGGGCCCCGACGAGCCGATGATGGAGGCGATGCGCCGCGCCCACGACGCGGGCATCAAGACCGCGGTGATCTCGAACTCCTGGGGCGACGGGATCTACGACGGCGTGGAGCTCGGCGGCATCTTCGACGAGCTCGTGATCTCGGGCGAGGTGGGCCTGCACAAGCCGGATCCCGCGATCTTCGAGCTGACGTGCGGCCGGCTCGGCGTGGTGCCGTCCGAGTGCGTCTTCGTGGACGACCTGAGAGAGAACTGCGCCGCGGCGGAGGAGCTGGGCATGACAGCGATCCTCCACCGCGGCGCGGACTCGACGCTTCCGGAGCTCGAGCGCTTGCTCGAGCTCCGGTTGCGCTAGCGACTACCGCAGGGACGTGCCGCCGTTTCCCGCCAGACCCGGGATGGGCGAGTGTCCGCCCTGTGACCCTCTAGCTCTCGAGCGTCGCGTTCAGGACGAACTCGACGTTGCCCTTCAGGGCGCCGGACACCGGACAGCCGTCCTTCGCCCCGTCGGCGATCTCCTGGAACTGCGCCTCGTCGATCCCCGGGACGCGGGCGTTCACGGTCAGCTCCGAGGTGGTGATCTTGGGCCCCTCGTCGGTGTCGAAGGTCACCTCGGCGCTCACCTCCACGCGCTCGGCGGTGTGGCCCGCCTGCGCGAGTCCGTGCGAGAACGCCATCGCGAAGCAGGACGCGTGCGCGGCGGCGATCAGCTCCTCCGGGCTCGTCTTCCCGGCGGAGCGAGCGGTGCGCGAGGCCCAGGTGACCTCCTGCTCGTCGAACGCCCCGCTGTCGGGCGCGACCCGGCCGCCGCCATGGGCGAGGTCGCCCTCCCAGACCGCTTTCGCCTTGCTCCTCGCGCGTGGCATCTGACTACCTCCTGGAACGCCGCTTGCGGCCGTACATCAGCACGAGCACCCGCTCGAGCAGCTTGGCCTTCTTCGGCGAGTTCGGGTACATGGTCGGCTCCTTGCTCGGCCCGAAGCGGGTGAGCAGGATCGTGTGGGGCTGCGTGAACTTGCGGATGCCCGCGGCGCTGTGCCGCGCTCCCATGCCCGACCCCTTCATGCCGGCGAACGGGGCCTCCTGCGCGAGGTAGTTCATCAGCGCGTCGTTCACGCAGGTGCTCCCCGCCTCGATCCGCCGCGCCACGCGCTCGCCCTTCTCCATGTCCTTGGTGAAGACGCTGGA